>JALVHX010000204.1 GCA_027028805.1 Desulfurococcales archaeon
TGTGCTCTATGCGGCCCTGCTTCACCATAGTGTTAACCCACTGCGGCTCAAGGCTACGATCGGCTCCGCCAACCCATGTCCCGCCCCCAACACCCTGTATCCCGTAGGCATAGAAGCCGAGGAGGGTTACTATGAACCCTATGACTATCCCTGAGAGGGCGGCGAGGATCCCTATATACAGTATCTTCTTATAGTCTATACCCGTGATCCTCGCGAGCTTGAAGCCCTCCAGGACAGAAGGCCCCGGTATAGCGGCCAGGGTGCGGTCCGTGACAAGGGGATAGAACGACATGGCCGCCGCCCAGGCCTCCCCTGTACCGTACTGGCCTGACTCGCGGTAGGGTAGCCATGGGAGCACAAGCATCTCGTGATACCATGGCCCATAGAAGCCGAAGCCCGTTATCCAAGTTGTTTCTCCACGCAGCCTCATCCATGTTATATAGAGCAATATGACCAGCAACACTATCATCAGCGATATAAGCGGGTTTATGCCCGCCATAGCCAGGAGTATCCATGCGATAATGAAGCCCGCGGAGAACATTATGAAGCCCGGATCCCTTATGCTCACACCCTTGGCGAGGGAGCGCCACGAGAACAACAGCCACGCTATGGGAAGCCCTATCATCATTCCCCTGCTTATGAAGTGGGGCATGAGCCCCTGGTGGTGGCCGACCGTATAGAATATTGTCTGGGCATCCGTTGGCCCGCTAAGCTGTGTGACAATGCCCTGCGACACCTCTATCGGCGGAAGCACTATATACATTATGATAAACCATACGACAGCCGTCAACAATATGTCCAGCGGGAGGAGAAGAGCAAGGCCTATGAACAACGGGCTGATCGACGGGCTGATCGCCATGTAGAGGCCCGTGCTCTGATAGATCTGTTTGGGGAAATCATTGTAGCCCGAGCCAGGCGCCACGAGCGCCCCATACCAGGGCGGAACAACGTCGCCCGGCAACACCTTGTAGTGGGCCAGCAGTATTGGTAGCATGAGGAGGAAGGCTGTGAGAGCACCCAGCCCCAGCCACAGGATACTGCTCCTCCTATGCTCGTAGGCCCCGCGGAACCCGCCGGCTCTTATGAGCTCGAGGGCCGCCTGCGCATAGGGGAATGGAAGCATCTCCTCCTCGACCCACTGTCTACGAACCATTAACGCGAACCCTATCTGGGCCAGCGCTAGCGCCGCAAACAATATGATCCAGTAAGCCAGGGCCGGCCCCCATGCGCCGAGAACTATTCCGACCCAGTCCCCCCTGCTCAGCAACAGCTCCCTGGAAGCCCTGTCATAGATCGGGTTGAGTATATGGATCGGCGTCCCATCGATCGTTATAATGTTCTTTGGAACCCATATATCGGGCACCAGGGTCCCGTTGTTGCTGAAAGCCGGGTTCCCCTTAGGGGCCGCGACAAATGTTATATGGCCCAGCAGGAAGCTGGCCGCTATCGGCAACGCTCCCCCCGCTGTGGCGCCGACATATGTGAGCGCCGCGTCCCCCGCCGTCAGGCCCTGCGAGCCCGTCAGATACATGATCAGGGTCGAGGCCGTGACCGCCGCCGAGAGAATAGCTGTCAACAAGAACAGCATCGTCTGCCAGGGCGCGAACACGTGTGCAAAACCCGCCCACGCGAGACCTGTGAACAACACTGTTATAGCGAGCGACAACACCATAAGCTTGACGGGCTCGCCGCTGCCCAGTATAGCCTCTATGATCCTGAGGGGGAGATGCACTATTATTAGGAGACCCAGAACCAGGAGGCCTGGAAACGCCCAGAGGATCTCATAGTAGGTGTAGGGATACGCGAGACCATACATCAGCGACATCACTATGGGCGTCGCAATAGACATTATTACAGCCATGATTATGCCGCCGAGCGTCGTCCCCGTAGGCTCGATCCCCTGGACAAGCTTCTTCTCCGAAGCCATGGCAACCACCCGCCTAGGAGCCTCAGAGGCTTCTAGCTAACCGAGCCATGCCCCGGGCACGCGTCGAGATATATTTCATAGATATTTATCACATGGGATTTAAGAATTATTGCAGTATCATATATTGTTTTTAAATACTTGTTTAAACAACTGATTAACGGTGGACACATGGAGTGCAACGGAAAAGGAGGAGATAAGAGGTTTATCAGATTATCCCGGAGCCGCGGCCCCTCTCCAAGTATCTCTCCTTGTCCTCGGGGTGCAGTGTGCGCCAGAGAAGTAGCTGTTTCCTAACCGCGTCTATGAAGGGTTTATTGGCTTTAACCCACATCTTCGGGTTACCGCTAAGCCTCTTGAGGAGTATGGTGAAAGCCCACTCATCGGGCCCAACCTCTACCGCCATAACGTGGAACTCTTGTTTTATGCCTGCATGCCACGGCTTCAGCCTCACCGTTCCAGCCAGCTCCACGTACCGCTCCCCCTTCTCGGTCTCACCCCTGCCCAGGGCGATCTCCTCTACAACGAAGTCCCCTATATCGGGGCTCGTGAACCCTGAGAGGTACTCGTGGAGATAGATCATTGCGCCCGCGAGCTCGTAGCGGCTCGTTATCTTGAAGGGCAACGGGATCCTCCACGTGTCCTGCTCCGGCCTCGTCGGGTACTCCCATCTCCTCCTAAGGCTCGGGAGAGCCATCTTGCTCGCCTTTATTATCGGGTATATAGACGCCGCAACCGTGGCGGCTATGGTGGCCATGAGAGCGAACACCACGTACCCGCTACTATAGTTGGGGTGGAAGACGCCTGGCATCGCGTAGGCGAGGAAAGAGGTCAACGCTATGCCCACGCTATAGCCTATAACGCTCGCTATCAAGGCGTAGGCGAGGGCCTCCGCTATAAACATGAGGCCTATCTGTGTCGGCGAGAGGCCGAGGGCCGCGTATATGAATATCTCCTTCTTCCTCTCATACAGCCCGCCGAGCATGACGCCGAGTATGCTTATGCTCGCTATCCCGAGGGGGGCCATGACGTAGGCCCAGCCGCCTCCACCGTACCCTGTTCTCTGCGCATACTTGTACACGGCCTCGCCCGGGTTATCGGAGGCATATATATCGGCGGCCGGCACAGGATATATTAGCTCTGCGGCATACTCAAGCGCCTTCCCTGGGGGAGAGGCGGAGCTGAGCTGGGCCACTGTGAAAGACACGCCCTTGCCCAGCCACGGGTTTTTCTCAGCGAGCGACACGGGCACTATAACCGTCACGGCGGTCTTAAGCCTTGGATACCCCTTGACAGGCCTCAGGTCCTCGCCGTCAAGCTCCTTTATAGCCATCAGCTTATCAGCGTCATAAACACCCACCACGCGTAGCGGGAGACCAGCCACTACAACATAGTCCCCTGGCCCCGCCGAGAGCATGGATGCTGTATCCTTGTCGATGACCACTACATAGGTATCGTTTGAGCGTAGCCACCTGCCCTCAACTATTATACCCGATATATTGGTTATACGGGTCTCCACGGGCTCTAGGGCGAGAACACCGTCTATCTGCCTATACCTGGCGGGGTTGCGGCCGAGATACAGGTTTAGGGCAACAGGGGCCCACTCCCGCACAACCACCGTCGAGTTGGTGGCGGCCGCCAGGGCGTACCTCATCTCGCGGCCCAGCGGGAGGTTTTTATCAATAGTCACCACCTCTACGAGGAGCCCCGGGCTACGTGTGGCCGTGACGTGCTGGAGCCCGGGCTGTGGGGCAACGTAGGCCGTGTAGCTTGTGAATAGGATAACCGATATAACGACTATGATCAAGGTGATAAGGGTGAGTATTGTGCGGAGCCTCCTCTTCTTCATATACTCTACCCCGTAGCTGAACGCTATATAGGAGGCGGCCAGCTTGCTTCTCTCAATCCTATGAACACCGATCTTCCGCCTCCTGATCTCCCTGAGCGCCTCGTTGAAGTCGCCGAGCAGGACCAGGAGGGCGGGGGCCACGAGTATTATCATGACGAACCCGACAACCGTCATGACAGCGTTAGCGGTTAGCCGTAGGGCTGGATGAATAGTATAGAACAGTGCCGCGGGAACAGCCGTGGCGGCAACGGTCTTAGCCATCATCTTGAACGGGGGCTCGCCGGGCCTCCTAACATATATAGCGACGACTATGGCGAAGAAAACGAGGAGTATGCTGAAGAATGTGGCCGCGTTCTCCACGTCTATGTACGCGGACTTTGAGAGCTGGTAGGCGGAGCTACTCAGGCTGAGGGCTAGGAGGACGTATCCCCTATACAGGGTTATGTTGCCCCCAGACCTGATCGCCGCGCGCGCCCTCCCCGCCGCCTCGAGGCCGCGGCGCAGAAACTCCTCTGCGGCCGGGCTCGATACATGGTATTTCCTGAGCTCTGCTAATCTCTCACCAGCCACAGCCAGCGTATCCACGGCCGCGTCATAGAGGCCCCGTGTATCGCCCGGCTCAACCCCCCTCACCACGTATGCAACCGGCTGGGGCCCGAAGACGAGGTCATAGCTCCTGGGGCGGTGCACGTATATCGTCAACAAGCCGTCCTCGTCGAGGAACACCGCGTAGTGGTCCGGGTCGGCCAGGGTGTCGCTCCTTATAACCCTAACCCCTATCTCTCCCCCCTCCACGGGCCTCATAAACCTCTGGGGCTCGACAACCACGGGCACTATGATCGGTTTCTCGACGCGTACAACCCATACCTCCCACGGAGCACTCCTCGAGCCCAACACGTCCTTCCCGATCGCCACCGAGCCTCCCCGGGAGGCGCGCCCCATATCGTTGACAGCTATCACCGAGCCGTTCTCGCCGAGAACCACCGCGAGTATCCTGAGAGAGCCGGCCCGGGCCCCATGTATGCCCACAGCCTCGAAGAACCCGTCCCGGTCCGTCACGAGATATATGCGGGCATCCCATATGCTCGAGGCCCTGAGACGGGGCCCGGCCCCGATAACAACTATGGCGGGCGGTAGCCCTGCCTCGCGGAGGCTCACGGAGCGGCCCTCGGTCGCGTTCCATAGCCTGACCTGGCCCACGAGCTTGGCGAACATCTCGTTTCTATCCGTGAGGGAAACCCTCGTGGGGGCTCCCTCCGTTACGCCGCCACGTATAGCCTCCGCGAGCCTCGACTTCTCCATCCCCCCTATATACTGCTCCACGATGGCGCGGAGGAGGAGGGCCTGGGCCGCCACGTTGTCCCAGTCGATGCCGCCGCCATAGTCTATGGGGGTGGCCTGTCTCGGGCTGGGGGAAAACACTGTCTTGAACGTGAAGGCGGCGAGACCGCTACTCCAGAACGGCTCCGTGTCCAGCCAGTAGGGGCCGGGGTAGAGGGCCCACCACGTGGAGGGGTCTACCGAGTCAAGGAGGAGCTCCTTGAAGGCGTCGGCGGCTCCCCCGCCCAGGCTCTTCCCCACTATTCCTCGGAGACGGGTCATCTGGTCTATGAATAGACCCGTCACAAACTCCCTGAACACGTCGAGCGGCCCCCGGGTTATGCCCAGGGCCTGGGCCGAGTAGAAGTAGCCCAGAGATACTGGGGCGAACAGGGGGTAGCCGTCCCCTATATCTATGCCGATCACCAGGGTCTTGGCCGGGTCAAGCACTATGCTCTCGTTACCAGCGCCCAGCGGCTTTTTCTCGAAGAAATACTTCTCCACAAAGAACCGTGTCCCCGCCAAGGCCTCGTAGTGGGAGCCGGAGAATAGGAGGATGAACCTTATCCCGGGGATCCTGGCCGAGGAGAGGTGTCTGGCGAGGTCGAGCAGGATCGCCGGGGATAACGCGTCGCTTCCCCCGGGCGCCGCCGCGGGGGCCGGGCTCCAGGAGTCGTAGTGGGCTACGAGGATAACCGTTAGATCACCTGATCCGATCACGCCGGCTATGTTCACCGCCTCCACGGGCTTCATGGATGAGCGGACAACGAGCCTAGCGTGGGCGCCGCTGAGCGCGGCGTAGCCGGAGACGTTGTGGCGGGCCAGCTCGCTATACGGTAGATAAGCCCTCACAATGTTCACCGGGGTATCCAGGAAGGTATGATACATGTCCTCGCGCGCCGCAGACGGGTCCTCTACAAACACTATAGCCCTAACACCTATCATGGGGTCCAGGAGCCACTGCCACTCATACCCTATAGATAAAGGCACAAGGGCTATGGAGCCGTTCAGGGGCACGGACCCGGCCTCGTCGAGCCCGGGGACATAGTAGAGAGGCCCCTCTACGACACCGTTAGGCGGCACGCCGCCGTTAGGCCACATGGCGTATACGCGTAGCCTCATCCCATCCACATAGAGATAGCTCCCCTCATCCACCAGCATGACGACGCTATAGTTGTCCACGACGTATCCTATACCCATGCCGGAAAGCTCCCTCTCAATGACATCCGCCGCCGCATAATAGCCGGGATAGCCGGGCGCCCGGCTACCCAGCCCCGCCAGCTCCCCAACTATACGCTGGATATACGAGACGTTATACGAGGCATTGATCCTAGGCGCCGGGGGAAAGAGGCGCGTAGCCGGGACGGGGGGAGAAGACGCGTATACGCCTCCCCCAACACTACCAGCTGTCTGCACAGCCAGGCCAAGCAGGATCATCACCAGAGACAACGCCGCCGAAACGGCTACAACACGGTGCACGCCGCATTCCCTCCCTCAACGCCTAGGGGCACCGCGCCTGTCAGGGAGGCCGCGCAACCCGGGGGCTCCCATCATTATCTCCGCGGCCAATCTAAATTACGGCATAGGTAGCTGACACGTCTATTAGGGAGAAAAAAGAATGCTTTCACCTTCTCCCATGACGCATCCCGCGCGCCATGAGGCTTGGCGGAAGAGGCGTCTTATTCCTCTCTATTACTGTGCCCCGCCCGCTCCCTGCTGTGGCTGTGCAGGCTTAGCGGGTCCCGTGGAGACGGCTTTCTTTTTCTGGTACATGAAGCCGAGTATGCCCAGCACTATTGCCGCGGCTATCACTATTATCCATGTAGTATAGCTTACTCCCGCCGCCTTCCCGGATATACTATATATGGCCGCAACCTCGATCTTGTCGACACCTGTCTCGGGGACATTGAATGTTGCACGAACCTTGTCTCCGGTCTTGCTGAAGGCCACCTCTTTACCGTTAACCTTCAGCCCCCTGAACTCGTATATGCCCGCCGTCGCGGGGAGCTCTACCACGTATGTGCCGGGCTCGAGGCCCGGTATCCCCTCCGCCTTAACCGTCACGTTCCTCGAGGCTATGTCGTCAGCCGTGCTTGTATAGGAGAACACGAGCTGTCCCGTCGAATCATATATCTTCACCGTGATGTTCTCGGCCTGCTCCGGGAGAAGAGCGTTGTCGGGTGTCACGAGCTCGACGTAGACGGGCACTATGGGCACTATCTTGAACTTGGCGGTGACCACGTCCCCGTTCCTAATATCCACCGTCACCCTGGGCTCGGTCACAGATGATCCGTCGGGGAGAACCCATGAGAGGAAGATGAACCTGCCGCGGCCGTCAACCGTTAAGCCACTGCTCGGAGAAACCTCTAGCACGTACCTGCCCTCGCTGGGGAAGCCGAGCTCCATCTGGGTGTCGTTTATGGGGAGCGCGTAGAGGAGGGTGTCGTCCTGGTACACCTTGACGGCGGCGTTGGGGAACTTGGCCGGCCCCGTGAACTCTATGTTGAGCGTTGTCTTAACGTTCTGCGGCAACGCCTGGCCGCTACACGGGGGCTGTGACGGGTACGCCGGGTTCTCTATAACATTGTAGACGTCGAGGAACCCGGCCTTCTTCATGGTGTCACGGTATATCGGGCCCGCGTAGAGCCTCATATAGTAGCGGTGCTCCTCCCCCGGCTGAAGCGTTATCGCGGCGAACTCGATCCTGTTAACTATGTTGGCGGCCCCGCCGGTGCCGGCCTCGAGCCACACCGTATAGGTGTCGCTGATAGTATTGTTCATCATCCTCAACAATATGGCGAAGCCCCATGGGCTCGGGGCCGCGTCCCCTGTCTGGTTATCGAATATGCCTATGAGCTCTATGGAGCCGGGATACGTTAGCGGGGCGCCGGGCTTGCTCCCGGACCAGCTTGATCCCGCCGTGTATGTGGCGTACTCGAGGGTCCCGTTCCGGTTCACGACAACTATCTGTTTATCATCGCCGCTGTCGGCCCCCAGCTTGGCAACCATCTCTATCATGAGGCCGCTGGCTCTCCCCCATGTATCGGATACGTCCAGTTTTACCGGCTCATCACCCGTATTGATCAACCTATACTCTATGTCGGCGTAGAACGTGTCCTTATAGATCGTATAGATCTTGACTACCTTGAGGCCGTTGAACGGGGTGGATGAATCCATCGTATACGTTATCTCCAGCCTCGTATAGTTCTCGTTGTCCTCTAGGATATTCATGGTAGCTATCCTATCCGCCGCATAGCCCTCCCACCTATCAGACTCGCCCGCTGTAATAATATCCCATAAAACCGCGTGGAGATCAGTAACCTGCTGTGTCCCACCACGATCAGCTCCAACGCTCTTTACAAGGAAATCACTACAGTTCGTCGAGAGATCATATAGCGCGCCGCCATGGCTCAGATCAAACTTATAGATCAACTTACCCGACGACACCGTCTCTATATTAGAGCCCTGGAGAACAGGAACCCCCATCGAAGACGCCGCGAACACCTGGACAGCCATAGCCGCTACTAGAAGAACAACCAAAGCCCCCCTCATGACGAGCCACCCATAGACTCCTCCTAAGCCACGCATCCCGTGGCCAGGCAAAGGGCCGGCGGCCGCATCATGCAAGGGCCGCTGAGCCCTCTCCCCGCCCCCTATATAGGGGGCGGGCACAATGCCGTGTATTGTCGGCACATTATCTAAGCTCTTATATTTAAGCTTATAAACCTATATCATGTTGTCTTCATAGAATCAATCTTATTTTTTCAACAA
>JALVHX010000205.1 GCA_027028805.1 Desulfurococcales archaeon
CCGTTGACTAGGTCGTGGAACTCGACCCTGCTGTTATTGAAGCCCCTCGTGCTGAGATCAATACCCGTATCCAATACAGCAACACGCACACCACGACCAGTATAACCAAGATCCCAAACCCAAGGCCTAACACGCCCAACACGCCCACTCCAAGCCATGAGGGGCCGGTATACCCGTTCTCCCTGTATACATGCTATGTCGGCGTAGCCGTCTCCGTCGAGGTCTATGTAGCGGAGCGCCTCCATGATCTTGTTGGCCTTCTGTAGCGGTATATATGCTATGTATCCCTTGAGAACGTGGCTGAGCTCGTATAGGATCTTGCCCCCGAGCTTCTCTATAACGGTTCTATGTATAGGCCTGGGCCTCGTATTGAACAATATGATTACGCGCGCGTATCCCGTCCTTCCCTCGATCTCGTCGTCTATATAGTTGTTGTTTCTATCAACCCGGCTCCACCCTATTGGTAGAGCCGCCCTGTCTACGGCGTACATGTTTCTCGATGCCGAGGCGATCGATGTTATAAGGGAGGCTGTTATGAGTATCATCACAGCTAGCCCGAGTACACGGCTCATTTGCTACCACCCCTAGAATACAATAATTATAGTTAACGTTTTGCCTAGATATAAGCATAAAGTTCATTAAAACGGATTAAGGCATGCATAGGCTTATCTTGGACGTGGCTATATAGTTGTATTGATAAAAACCACGGCGTAAGCAATAATTTAAGAGCATCCATCTCCTCTTATTAGACGGAGAAGCTCTCGGGGTGTATTTATCATGGTCTCTGAGGAGCTCAAGAAATTCTTCTCTGATATGACGCGGGTGGAGAAGGATTATGCACGCAGGCTGGAGAAGACTGGGCGGCGCGTGGAGCACCGGGGGCTCAGGGCCCTCATAGAGGCTGTGGCGATGGATTCTGAGAAGCACAGCATGCTATACAAGGCCCTAGAGGAGGGGTTCGGGGAGATAGAGTATGTTACCGAGGCCGAGGCCAACGCCATTATAGGTGAGATAGATTATCATATCAAGACCGAGGCCGAGTTCATAAAGACGCTTACCGAGAAGATCAAGAGCTGTAGTGATCCGTCGATAAGGTTCGTGTTGAAAACAATACTGAGAGACGAGATCTATCATCACGTGCTCCTGGAGAACATAAAGAAGATCATATTGGAGAAAAAGAAGAGGCTCGACGAAGCCTTGTGGAGGATTATCATGGAGGAGCTGGAGGAGAAAAACAAGGAGCTCCAATAACCCCCCGGGCCTTTTTCTCTCGGCAAGACATTGCATGCCCGTGCATGATCACCCCTTGTTTTTCCTTAGTCTTTCTCCGGAAACCGGGCTCGGCCGGCTACCCCACTATGGCTGTTTCATGTATATAGTCTCCGCGCCATATCCTCATTATGTTTAGGCGGTAGGCCTCCGTCCACTTCGGCTTCCCCTCGAGTATATAGTCGGCTATTATCTCGGCCGCGGCGGGTGAGAGCATGTATCCGTGGCCGCTGTAGCCTGTGGATACATAGAGGTTTCTATGGCCTGGAACAGGGCCTATTATCGGGTGGTGATCCGGTGTTGTCACGTAGTGGCCCATCCAGTGGCGTAGCACTGTCACGTTTATGAGCCATGGGAACCATTTTAGGAGGGGCTTTATGGCGAGGCTGGGATAGTCTATTTTGAGCGAATACGGCTCCGTCTCAGGCGTCTCCGGTATCTTTCTCCCTATATAGAATCCCCCGTGGCCTGTCTGTATGATGTAGGGTGCGCCCGGGGTGTCGGGGTCGACTACGAGGGGGCCTATTACCGGCTTATAGTGCTCGGTCAATATAGCGTGTCTCGGTATGTTCTTGATCATGGTTTCTATTCCCAGCTGTGAGAGAAGCCTCGGCGACCCCGCGCCCGCCGCCACCACGAGCTTCTCGAAGAAATATGTGCCGCGGCTCGTCTCTACCCGGAAGCCCTCCTCCCTCTCCTCTATTTTCTCAGCCCTCGTATAGGTATGGATGGGTATCCCATGGGACTTGAGATACATGACTAGCGCGTGCACGGTCTTGAAGGGACTTGCCTTGCCGGCTGTCGGGTCATGGAGCGCCGCTACCAGGTGCCTGGTGTCCAGGACAGGCACTATCCTCTTAGCCTCATCGGGATCCACGAGCCTCGTGGGTACGCCGAGCTTGTTCTGAAGCCTTATACTCTCCTCGTACGCCCTGACCCTCTCCTCGGTGCTGGCCAGCCATAGATAGCCCTTCTGCATAAACCTGAGGCCGAGGCGGCCCAGCTCGCCCCGCGTCCACTCTATCCATTTACGTATAGACTCTCTCATCAAGACGATGTGTTCCCGGGTGGTGAAGCTAGCCCTTATCCCTGAGGCGCAACGGAAGGTTGAGCCGTCTCCGGGAAACGAGGCCGTTAATACGACTAGGTCCCTGAAGCCCCTGGAGGCGAGCTCGTAGGCGGTGGCTAGGCCTATTATGCCGCCCCCTATTATGCCGACCTCAGCCCTCTTCTCCATCCCCCTCACCCCGGGCCGCGGCTAGGATGTATGCCGGGATAGGGATTATGGGCGGCCTCATGCGGGGAGCCGGGAGATCCTCTAGTTTTCTCCCCGTTTTCTCGGCGAGGATCCTGAGGACTATCGGGTAACAGTGGCGTCCCTGGCAGGGACCGAAGCCTATGCCGAGGTATCTGCGGAGGCTTTCGAAGTCGGTGTAGCCCATCTCGATGGCCTTCTCGACATCCTCCACCGTTATATCTAGGCATCGGCACACTATGGCGCGCTTATCCATCCCCCTCCTCCCCCAGCGGCTCTATATGTCTTACCTCGAAAACAAGGCTCTCCTCCGGGACATCCACTATGACCACCCATGTCTTGTTCTTCTCCCATGCCGCCGCCACTCTTCCCTCGCCGAGAAGCCTGCCGTCTCTACCATACAGCCTTACCCTCATGCCGCGGCGCGGCGGCGGGTTCATCTCGTAGGGGAGGCCTACGCGGGGCTTGCCGGGCCGTGTGTCGGCGAGGAATATGGCTGA
>JALVHX010000206.1 GCA_027028805.1 Desulfurococcales archaeon
GCATAGATACTGTACGAGGCCGCGGCCGCGGCCTCCATGCAGGCGATCCATCCCTGTCCCATGGAGCCATAGGGGTATATGAGAACCATGGCCGCAGCAGTCGACGCGGCAAATCCCTTAACTCCCCCCAGTGCCCTGTAGAGGCCCAGCCTGTACAGCTCCACCGCCGCGGTCGATGCGAGGCCGCCGGCGATGCCCAGGATGGCGTTGAGCGGCGATATATAGAGCGTGTTGAGCCCGTAGCCGCTGTATAGGCCTAGCACAGCCAGTGGCGCGGCGTAGACGGCGGCGGCCAGGGGCCAGTACCTTGCGGCGTCGCCGCCCCTGAGCCATCCACTATAGCTGTACATGAGTATTACGGAGCATATATTGAGGACCACGGGCACCACGGCGGCCGAGGCCCCGTATAATAGGCGTGTATATGGTAGATAGGCAGCCAGGGCCACTAGGATGGTGGCGGCGGCCGCCCTGGCTGAGCTAATACGGCTTGTTTGAAAAACAGGGTGTATCCGGGGATATGGCGGTGACCCGCCCCGCCGCGCGGCAGGGTTCAACATAATCCCCCGTTGCGTCTTGGCTAGGCGTGTAGCGTGTTACGGGATATAGTATTCGTTCCACTGGACGGCCTCGAGGGTTATCGAGAACTGGAGCAACGTGTTCTCTGTAGCGTTCTGGAGTATGGTTATATCGAAGCTTATGTCGGCGTAGTCTCCTGGGTGGAGCTGTTTACCGAAGTTGTCTCCCCACCAGATCAGTACATCGGCTTTGCCGTCGCCGTCGAGGTCGAACATTGTGCCTCGCTGTAGCTGTTGCTCCTGGATCTCATAGAACACGAAGTCGTCGGTGCCGTTCCATATCTTTACGCGCCATATCTTTACCGGTATTGTGCCACAATTCTTTATCTCGAAGGCTATATGGTTGAAGTACCAGGGATACGCGTTATATATCGTCACGTTCATAGTATCCATGTCGCCGTCCCCGTCGCTGTCCCATAGGCTTGTATTGGTGTAAGCTACATCCTTGTCTGTGCGGAAAATGATCTTAGCCGGTATCATTGACCAGTTAACGTTATAGTCATAGTTTCCGGGGCCATAGGGGTCGCTCTGGATAACGCTGTTGCCGAGATAACATATATCTACCTCGCCGGAGGACACGTAGCCGTTAACCCTGAGGGTCTCGATCCACATAGCATAGGCCAGCGCGGCCGCGCCGGCCACAAGGAACACGATCACGCCTGCAAACAATACGTGCTTCATGGCTTATCAACATCGCATGACGTATGGGCTAGGGGACACGGTTCTCCACGGGAATAAGCCGTGGAGAAGAAACCTGTTCCCGGGATCCATTATTCCCGCGCCCCCATCCGTCCCCTAGCCGAGGGATAGGGGTCGCCGCTCTGGATCCTGGGCCGCGGCTAACCGGTCTCCTCCACGGCCAGCTGACCCGTCTATACGTTGCCTTCCTTCAAAACCCGGGCCCCGGAAAAACCCGGGCTAGGGAGCTATGGGTCTATGGCCCCCATTGTTCTCGTGCCGGGGCTTCATGGTGCTCTATTGCGGGTTCCAATGCCTTGTCTACGGAACCTCGTTCCACTGGGCGAATACTAGTGTTACCTCGAAGCTGTAGTCGGTGTTCTCTGCGGCCGACTGTAGCACTGTTACCTCGATCGTGTAGCTTTGGTTTTGTCCCGGGTGTAGCTGTGTGTCCGCGGGCGTATAGAGGTTCACCGATAACGCCGACGGGTCCACGCCGGTTATATTGCTGCTGAGGAGCTTAACCGGTATGGTCCCAGTGTTCACTACGTAGCCGGTTGCGTTGACGCTGTATCCCGGGTACCCGTTTACTATGGTTACGTTGAGCTTTATGACCTCGCTCTCATTATCATATATCTCCGGCTCAACTATACACGAGGCCACATCCTTCCCCTCAGTGTTGTTGAAGCCAGGGGCCTGGGGATCAGGGCCCATGTCGCTGCATTCCCAGCCACCCCAGGCCACGTCTACTTCACCGGTATGGATATAGGTGTTTATGCGGAGCGACTCGCTCCACATAGCCAGGGCGGCTCCAAAGGCCGCCGCCAGCACCGCTAATAGAGCTACTGCTGCTACCTTGTTGTAGGTGTTCACTTAGTCCACCTAGGATAGCTAGATGCTCCCTATTACTTTTATAGTGACCGCACTCGCTATATGTATAAAAAATACATATATTAAGTATAAGATAACTATACAATAATGCAGCGATTCCCGTTATCAATATTAATTAATAGAAAATGCGTCCCGAACCCTAATTTAACCCGGATCAGCGTCGCCGCCATATCTTAGGTGAAACCAGGCGTTGTTTCCCCCGGGTTAGGGTCTGGAGACGGGTTCTCTGGGGGGCTGTTCTCCCTAGTTTATGTATACTATCGCGGTGCGTTCTCTGAAGAGGTTCTGGAGCTCCCGGGTATCCCTGCACAGTGCTTCTATGTATTGTCTGATCCGTTCCCTGGAGCTCTCAGGGGCGATTATTAGTATGTAGAGATCAGTGTCTAGTAATAGGATTAGTGTCTCCGCTATTTTCTCTCCAAGCTTCTTGTCGAGAAACTCCTCCGGTATATTTATGATGGCTATCTTGGATCCCCGTGCTACGAGTACAGTGTATTTCTGGCCGCTTGACCCGGTGATGGTTCTCCTGGAGACATCGCCTTCCCCTATGTCCTCGCATATTCTTTGGGAGCAGTTGCGCTCTATGATGAGCCCTAGATCACGCTCTTCTCGTTCACCCCCGAGTATCGAGGAGAGCTCCCTTATCTCGTCGAGAAGGGTTGCGCCGAGCCTGGTGAGCCTGTAGTAGCAATCCCCGTTGCTGCTGCGGCTACTTGCCACGGCTCCTACCTGGATCAGCCTATTAAAGGCTTTCTCGAATGCCCTCGTGTTCATGTTTGATGCATATAGTATATGGGTTTTCCTGGATAAGGGATGTTCATCGAGATAGCCTAGGATGTCCCTATATATCTCTATCCTCGACCTATTACGC
>JALVHX010000207.1 GCA_027028805.1 Desulfurococcales archaeon
CCTTTTCCATGTATTTCAATAAACTATGTTCCCTATCATGGTATACGTATTTTATTACACGAGCAATTATCGCGTCGGGAACAGTGAACCTTGAGCGGAGGAAGCGGTAGAGCTCGTCGCTAGAGGGATTGCGTAGGAGAGGCTTCTCCTCGAGCGCGCGGCGCACGGTGAGCCTTATCTGCCAGCTGCCGACGGGGTAGACGTATTGTGGCAGAACCTCACGCAGTATAATGGCTGTGGCGCTTCTCCTCCTCCGAGCGAGATGCTCTACCACGGGCGTGCGGGCTGCGAGGAAGCCCCCGTCCATGATGCTCGGCTCCCCGTTGCTCTTATCCCTAGCCTCTATGATGCTTGGCTCTGCTCCCGGGTTCCAGAGGCTGTTGGGCATCCAGACCTCGATCCATATGTTTCTGAGCCTCCCCGGCCTCAGTATCACCGCGTAGCGGTTGTAGAGGTACTCGGCATAGTACACCTCTACATCGTTTATGGATGGATAGCTCCTGGCCCGTCTCCAGTTGATACGGGTTATAATAGAGTCGACGGCGGTTATGCCCCAGCGGGTGGGTACAAGCCTCCTCTGCCCCCTGCGGCCCAGGAAGCCGAGAGTCAGCGCCCTCACAGCCGTGTAGAAGCCGACGCCGCCCCTGTAGAGCTCGGCGACAGCCTCCTCGGCCCTCACATCATCCCATATGAGCTTCTCAAGCCTCCTAGGGAGACGCGGGTTGTCTACGACGCGTATCCGCGTAGCCGGGGCGCTCGGGCCCTGCGGGGGGAGCAGGGGGTCGAACGTTATCCTGGGCACAACAGGCTTCGCGAGCTCGGCCTCGGTCTCAACAGGCTTCTCCGATAAAGCGGCGAGCCCCACCTCCTTCTCATACAATAGGTAGGGATTAGATACAGGGACACTTATCCTGAGGCTAAGCAGCCTGCTCCTAAGCGATATAATATCGCTTAGGCCCAGCCTCATATGCCACTTGTCGGGGTCATCATAGAACGCCGCCTCCTCCCCGTGGACGCCGGGGGGCACGCCGTAGTAGACGCTTACCCGGGGATACCCCTTCTCGCCCACCACCGCGGAGGGCGGGGAGGCGCCGTCGACAAGCCTATTAGATACATGGGAGAGGATCTCGACCCTGCCACGTATACTGGCGAGTAGGGGACAGTACCCGAGGCCGCATAGGTTGCGGGCCCCCTTGCATCGGGCGCAGAGACCCGGGGGTATACGCATATTATACCCCGCCGTGTTTTACAGATACCTATTACAAAAGCATCTTATTAAACACGGCCTGGGGCGAAGTGGGGGGCTATGGGATACATTATCGTGACACACACCGACATGGACGGGGTTGGAAGCGCCGCCGTCTACACCTACCTGGCGGGGGAGAAGCCGGAGCGCGTCATCTATACCGAGCCCTATCTCCTGGCCGAGGCCTTCTCGGTCCTGAGGAGGGCCGGGGCCGAGAAAATAGCGTTCATGGATCTCGGCATGAACCCCGGGGTCTTCGAGGCCGCGAAGAGGTTCGCCGAGGAGATGGCTAGGAGGGGTGTGAGGATCGAGTGGTACGACCACCATGTGTGGAGCGATGAATGGATAAGGGGGATCAGGGAGAGCGGTGTCGACATACATGTTGATAGGTCAACGTGCGCCACAGGCGTGGTGGCGAAGTATGCTCCCAGGCGCAGGGAGAGTGTTGACGAGGATTTTCTCCGGGAAGTAGTGGGTGGGGTATGCGCGGGGGATATATGGAGGTTTGATCACTGGAGAGGCCCCTGGTACCTGAGGCTGGTTAGGAGAAGGGATAGCGATGAATGGAGAAACCATGTGCTGGAGACGATATCTAGCGGCAAAGCATGGATAGACGAGTTCACCGAGAAGGTCAAGGAGAGGTTCGAGGAAGAGCTCAGAGCCCTCAGCATCGTTGAGAAGAAGATAAAGGTGTATAGGGCCGACGGAGTACGTATAGCGGTTATCCCATGGACACGGGGCGTCGAGGCCAGCTTCTCCGCCGCCCTAGCGCTGGGCCGCACAGGGGCCGAGATAGCGGCTGTGGTCTCGAGGGATGGGAAGATAAGCCTCAGGTCAACCGGCTACAATGTACGCGACATAGCCCTCATCCTTGGGGGAGGCGGCCACCCGAGGGCGGCGGGCGCGCGCGTGCATATACCGGTGATACGCAGGCTGGTATGCGTGTTCACGCCCAAGCCATGCATCGAGTACGCTGTCGGGAAGCTCATCGAGGCGGTGGCCAGGCACCGCGGCCGCGGCCCCTCCTGAACGCGACGAGATATGCGGCGGCCGATAATACTAGGGCGATAAGGGTTATCAGTAAAAGCATGAAAGAGGCCGCGGCACCCCCTCCCGCGTCCTCGACGAGATCGAGTTCATCGATGATGTGCCGCTCGCCCGGCCCCACCCAGAGCTCCCGGTACACCATGCCCCTCCTAACAATATAGCCATGGCACACGCTTAGCTGGACGCGGGCGCCCAGAGACGATACCAGCTCCCCGGCCTCCTCGAGGTACTCGTAGAACCTGTCCCTCACGCCTCCGCCATGATACCTTATGTAGAGGGACGCGTTCAATACTCCTTTCACATAGATACCGGTGGCCTGGCTGGGCGCGGGGGCCCTGTAGATCCATGACGCGTTGACTATTGAGGCGTTGCCGCCCCACCTTATCCTCATGGATCTGTAGCCGTTTCTCAGGGGGTAGAGGAGGAGCGAGTCAACGATAACACCTATCCCCTGCATCGAGACGAGGAGCGTGTGGCGGCGATAAATACCATCCCATCGATCAACGGCTTCTAGCCTGTCAAGACCCTCTAGGAGCGCTGGGGCCCTGCTGGCCAGCGGCGATGGTACGCCGAGATAGAACGCGATCACAGGGTTCGCTACAGCTGATACGGGTATGTATACTTTCTCAAATACTATTCGTATATAATACGACCCGTTGCCGCCCCCGCCCTCCACCCGTATCC
>JALVHX010000208.1 GCA_027028805.1 Desulfurococcales archaeon
GAGAAGGGGCTTGTGGCACGGCGTGTCTCCGGGGGAGCCGAGGTCTGCGGCGACGATGTCATGAGGATTCTTTCTCTCCTGGAGAGGCTTCTCTCCGGGAACCGGTAGCGGCGGCCCCCATGTTCTCCCTATAGTTCTCTATGAATTCAAGGATCCTCTCCAGGGTCTCCTCGTGTATACCGTGCTCTATATAGCAGGCGTCCTCGTCCGCGACATCCTCGGGAACCCCTAGGAGCACGAGGAACTCCTTTATGGCGAGATGCCTCTTGTAGAGGGCCTCCGCTATCCTCCTCCCCTTCTCGGTGAGCCTTATACGGGAGCCGGGCTGGTACCTGACATATCCTTTCTCGTTAAGCCTCTTGAGATACTCCACCACACTGCTAGGCTTAACCCCGAGCCTCTCCGCGAGATCCTTTACGCGGGCCCTCCCATTCCTCTTCTCGAGGACAAGGATCGCCTCTAGATACTCCTGCGCCCTCTTGCTGACATACTCGTCCTCCATTAGGTTCACCTACCCTAAGCGCTGGGATAGGAAGGCCCTACTGCTCTACTGATCAAGCCGTACACCTAAATATACCTGTACACAGAGGCCCATGATACGTGGAGATAAGCCGGGCAGGGCCATGGGCCTGGCCGGGAAAAACACTGGTTCCGGTTAATCCACGCCTCTCTTATAGACACCGTGTGCGCGGCGCTCTCCCCTTTTTTACTCGAACCTCGAGTATGTTTCTCCACGGATCTCCTCTATTTCCTCCTCTACTTTTTCTCCGCGGAGCTTTGCGGCGGCTTTCTTGAGGAACTTCACCGTTATGTCCGGCGGCACGTATCCGTCTATGCGCTCCACGTCGCTAACGATCACTACGGGCACGTACTGTATATTGTATTTATCAGCCTCCCATGGTAGCTCCACGGCCTCTATGGTCTCCACGAGTAGCTTCGGGTTAACTATGCCCATCTGGTTGAGCGCGTCCACTGTTAGCGGGCAGTAGGGGCACTGGGGTGTCACGAAGATCTTGGCGTGTAGCGGCGTGTCTATGGCCTTTACCGCGTTAAGTATCCTCTCCTGGAGCTTCAGCTGGTTGTTCCCCACATACGTGTGCATGTACACGAACGGTGGAAACTCTTCTCCCGAGGGGAGGCCGTAGTAGCGGACGTTTCTCCCAGGGGTATCGTAGACGAAGGCGGGGGCGTAGCATATCCCCAGCTCCTTGGCCTCGTCGCTATTAATATCTATCACCTGGAACTCGAGGTTCCCGTTGCTCAACTGCTCGAGCTCCCTGGCCAGCTGTTCAGCCTCCTCGCATGTATGGCAGTGGGCCTCGATGCCTAGACAAGTCTTGTATACATGGGGGGCTGTCACCAGGTAGTCGACGACCTTCCTCTTCAAACCGCCCAGGATCTCCCTGAGCGCCGCGGCCGTCTCCTCGTCAAACAAGCTCATACACTATACACCTCCACCACACAGTTTAAAGCAGAAGCCTCCTCTCATCCAGATAAGCCTTCACGTGACAAGCCGTCTCATTAGGATATCCTAAAGCCCTAATAAATAATATCACGAGCCTCCAAGAGACACGTGGGTCAACGAGCCGGGGCCCTCCCGGGGGGCGGGGAACAGTTTTCGGCAACGATACATGAAGGAGTGCTCCTCATGGTGTACGAGTATACCTTATCACCGCGGTGAACTCTTTTTCACCGCCTATCAGCGGCGGCCCCCTTGCCTCGCCGGTGACTATGATCGCGGGCTCCACTACCCCCTTGTCCCTGTCATAGTATACTGTGTAGTAGTAGCCGGTTATCCTAAGGGATCCCCCGCCCGCCTCCGCCAGTATCGTCTCCTCGATCTCTCCCGGAGACGGCTTCTCCGCGTAGACGGTTTTCTCTGCGAGATAGAGGCGTACATCGATCCTGATCCTCGGCGAGCCGGGTGTATACGAGACCGTTATAGATGAATAATACTTCGCGGGGTCGATGCCCAGCTTCTCCTCGGGGATACCCGTGGGCACCAGGACGGCGTGGCAATGAGTCGTCTCTCCCACCCGCTCGGCGCCCGTGTATAGTGTGTAGCTGTAGCCGGCTATGCCACCGATAACCGAGGCTATCCTGGCCGCCAGGACACAGGGCGTCTCATTGAACCTGCCCGGCTCAACATATAATATGATCTCGTTATAGTCCCGCGCCACCTGGAGAACCGTTGAGCCGCACCGATAAGTCGAGTACACCATGTTGCCGTAGCCGCTCCAAGTACAGTTCCCGGCGAGCTCGGGGAATATACTGGAGAGAGCCCTGAGCCCCATATCAACGCTACGCGACGAGTTGTATAGGTAGAGGACAGGGAGCCTCTCCGGCAACTCCCGGTAAAGAGACCCGAGGCCCTCAACCCTCTCCCCGCCCAGGACAATGGGAAGGATCACGGAGACAGCCACCACGGCCGCCGCCGCGGCCGCCAAGACGACAGCCCTACGGCCAGCCACCCACAACCACCCCCCATTATCCCCCCTACGCCTAGGTGTTGGTCATCACATCCACCACGGGGCCCCGGGCACGCCCCTCAGCCTCGGCTGTTCTCTGCATCGGGGGGCTCCCGCATGCACTGTATTTATACCGGGGCCGCCCTGTATAAGTATATCCGGGTGCGCGGTGCCTTGAAGAAATACAGGGTTATAGTTGATAGGGAGAAGTGTATAGCATGCGGCGTGGCATGGATAACGTGCGGAGACGTCTTCGAGGCCGGCGAGGATAATGGGAAGAACAGGGTGCGTGAGGAGTACGAGGTCGAGCACAGCGAGAGGGTGTCCGTGGGGATAATACCTGAGGATCTCTATGACTGCGCCCGGAGCGCCGCCGAATCCTGTCCCGTCCAGGCCATAACAGTTGAGCCCCTGGAGGAGTAGCCTCGGCTCTCCCCTGGGAGACAAGGAGGGTTGCTTCTAGTCTGGACGGGAGCCCCGGGTTTAACACTGTTTACGCATCATCGTT
>JALVHX010000209.1 GCA_027028805.1 Desulfurococcales archaeon
CTGGGCGGGCCTGGTAGCTGTAGATGTAGGGATAGGTCTTCTCCCAGCCCAACAGCGTCTCCTCTACAACGTATCCCCACTCCGCGGCGTAGAAGCCGCCGGGGCTCCCCTGGAACACTATCCCGGTCCCGCTCCCCTCCACCACCGTGTCTATGAGGGACAGGTTCATCGCGGAGCGGTATATGATCGATTCCCTCTGGCCCCTGAACACGCTCGAGTAGACGCTCACACCCGATGAACCGCTAGCCGCTAGCCCCGCCGAGCCCCCCTCCACCCGTGTCTCGTAGACCAGGAGGCCCGTGGATCCCGAGACGTTGACGGCTATCCTCCCCGCCCTTATCACCGCGCCCTTTATCAACGTGTCGTTGAATCGCCTCAGCGCGGCCCCGTCGCCGCCGCACCACAGCCTCGTCTCTTCTAGGCGAAGACCCCTTCCCCCGTCTAGGGAGATGCATGTCCCCGAGGCGTTGATCACCGAGCCCTCTACGCTGATCGTGTCGAGGAGCGTGGCCGATACCGCGTCTGTTCCCGCGTTCATCCATGCATCCTCTATATGGATATCCGAGGCCTCTGTGAGGTTGAGGATCATGGACGCGTTCATGGTGCCCCCCGAGACCCTGACACCGCTACACCTCTCCCCCTCCACGGCGGCTCCTTCGAGGCGGAGCACGGTGTCCTCGACCCGTATATCCCATGAATCCCTGCACGCGATGAACCCCCCGGCGGAGGCCTCGACGCGGCGGCTCGTGAACCCAGTCACCTTGTCGAGAACGGCCACCGTGGCCCCCGGCGCATCTATATAGAGATCCTCTAAGCCTATCCCGCTAGAATACCTGGCCTCGACCAGCACGTTGCCGGGGCGGAGGGCCACGGCGAACCCCCATATCCTGACCTCCGACGAGTTCTCCACAACGAAGACGGGGCCGGATCCCAGGGGCTCTATGCGGGAGCCGCCCTGCGCCATTATGGTTACGTCGACAAGGCCCCGGACTGGGAGCATTGTCTCGTTGACCACCAGGCCCCTGACAATGATCGTGTCATGGTTTGTTGCGGCCAGGAGGGCGGCGCGGAGGCTGGGATAGTCGTCGGGCACAACTATCACGTCCGGGTAGTAGTCGGAGAGACCATGGACCCTGGCCGAGGGGGCCGCGGAGGCTAGGAGGGCTAGGAGGAGGGCGGCCGCAGACCATGATCCGAGTAGTTTTTCACCCGCCATGCCCCGGGCGCCCCTGAGCCTGGTTCTCCGGGCCATCGCCTCCTCCCCGGGGGGGAGATGGGGAGGCGCATAGTCCTTATATATCTAGGGAGGGGGTTATAGAGCATGTCCACCTATATTCTATGCTTCACGTGTCTCCGGGGTGTATGTGTATATGACCTCGTGTAGCGAGATAATGGGGCTTGTGGAGGAGTGGCTTAGGAGCGGGAGGCCTGACGCCGACAACTTGATCGATTTCCCATGGGAGATCGAGAAGGAGGACGGCGTCCTGGTGGCTGTTCACCCCAAGTTTCCTCTCCGCATAAGGCTTGTGTGTAGCGAGGACGCTAAGAGCATAAGGGCTTCGACGTGGCTCGCGATACCCACGATCGTTAAGCCCAACGAGACACGGCTGATCCTCTACAGGAAGATGCTCAGGATGAACACTATACCGCTCGCCAAGTACATGCTGGTGGGGGACGAGGACTATATAGGTGCGGCGGTCGACCTCAGCATAGAGAGCCTCGGGAAAAAAGAGTTCAACGACGCCCTCGCCTTCCTCCTGACAGCCATAAACAGCATAGCGAGCGAGATCGGTGAGACCGAGGAGCTGTACAGGCAGATGCTCGAGGAGCTGATCAGGCTCGTCAAGAAACACTTCGAGGAGGGATGGGGCTGGGACAAGATGGTGCGCTACCTCGTCGAGTACGTGGGGATGAACAGGGAGGAGGCCGAGGGCTTCCTCACAAAAATAGGGATGAGGCCCCCCAGAGCCGGGAAAGAGATAACAATGTAGCGTAGCCCTACACAGCCCCCTCCCCCAGGATACACGCGCGGGGAGCCGGGGGCCGCCCCGGCGATAATATAATGTTTTTAGGGCCGCCGGATAGAGTAGGAACAAAGAAGCGGCCAGCGCCCCAACCCCCCACACCTCCATCGTTCCCCGGTGATAGCTTGTCGAGGACGTTGTTGCTTCTCGCCGCCCTGCTCCTCGCCGCCTACGCGGCCCCGGTCGCCGAGGGTATTGCGCGTAGGCAGGACCAGGTTGTCCCGAGCGACAGGTATAGTAGTATAAGTGTGAGCCAGCTCCGCGCCTACCTGGAGAGCCTCAGAGGCCTCAACGACAGCGTCGTGGACAGCTACGTGGACGCGATCGAGTATGAGCTGGATAGGGGCAACTACACCGGGGCCCAGGTTCTCCTGGAACAGCTACAGCAGTACCTCGACGAGAAGTATGGCGGGGAGCTGAGCGGCCTGGACCCGGAGATCGCTAAGAGCATTGCCGCGGTGAACTCTGTGGAGAACATAACCGGGGACGGAGCGGTCATAGATAACGCGGAGCTCCTCCAGTACTACTCCAGCATAGAGAATGATCCCGGGCTCCTCGGGATAGCTGAGAAGCTGAGGGAGGGGAAATACTTGACGGGGGAGGAGATAGAGGAGCTCAACAGGGTGCTGGAGGAGATAGGTAGCCTCGGCGCCGCGGGAGAGCCCGTAGACCTAGGGGGCCTCAGGGGCCTCGAGACAGAGTCTCCCGGCGAGACGGGGCTGGGCGAGACACCGGGCCTCGCCGCCCCCCAGGCTCCCCGGGGAGCCGGGGTTCCAGGCGCCCCGGGCCTCGTCGATGCACTGCTACCCATGCTCCTCGCCGCCCTCGCGGCGGCCGCCCTCTACCTCTACAGGGGCTCTCTGAGAAGCCTCGTTGAGCCGTTGAAGACGAGGATCTACGAGGCCGTTGCCGCGGCCACAGTGCTGAGGAGGACGAGGG
>JALVHX010000210.1 GCA_027028805.1 Desulfurococcales archaeon
CGCGTGCACTGATCTAGGACTATATGTAGCGACGGGATCTACCCCTGCTAATATAAATGAGTTCTTATCCCGGGTAGCGGGGAACGAGAAGGTTATACCTATGTTGATACTGCATAGTCTTTATGGCGAGAGCGAGGAGGTTCTCGAGGAAGGCTTCGTGTTTGCCGGAGAGCATGGCCTGCCGGTTCATATACATGTATCGGAGACTCGGAGAGAGGTTTACTTGTTTCGGAGAGAGAAAGGCGAGTGGCCTGTGGAGTATATGTATAGGCGGGGATGGCTTCGCCGGTCCACTATACTGGTTCATTTAAACTGGGTGCTGAGCCAGGAGATCGAGCTTATAGCGCGAGCGGGTAGTGGCGTGGTCGTCTGTCCATCGAGCTCTATGCGTCTCGCCGAGGCCGGGTTTCCCCCTATATATGAGATGCTTGGAAAAGGTATACGTGTAGGTATAGGTACTGATGGCTCGAGCGGTGATAGATACGATGTGTTGGGGGAGATAAGGGAGGCTCTCCTGCTGTACAGGCATAATTACTGGGACACGCGGCTACGGGTAAACGAGGTCTTCTCACGCCTTATCATCAACAGCTACGAGATAATTGGTCTCAATGGGGGACGCGTGGAGGCGGGGTATCCCGCGCATTTATCTATAATGCCTGTTAAGCCGTATAGGCATCTACCTCTTAGGGAGGAAACAGTGGTTCCTATACTAGTCTTGTCGGGAGGCTGGGAGGCTTCGCACGTCATTATAAATGGAGAACTGGTGTTAACACCTGAGAGAAAAAAGATGCTTGCAGAGGAGGCAGAGGACATTGCCATTGATGTTATGGAATATACGCGTGGAGTGGATCTCGTCGCCTAGAGATCCCTTATAACAAGGATCCTTATATTGCTGGCCGAGGCCTCGGTCTTAATCTCTATAGAGCCTGCCCCCGGCTCCGGCTCGACATAGCCGCTCATCTTGGCTCCGTCGAGGCTGATTGATATAAAGGAACCTGACCGCGATACCTTCACGCCGCTGCCACGCGGTATATGTATTTCTGCTAGGAGGCTTGATGTATCTGCATATATATTGAGCACCGTGTTCTCGCTAAGCACCGGGTAGTATAGTGTGATCCTACCGCTACATGCATCTAGTTTTATATCCGCGCCGCCTCTTCCGCGCGCTGTCAGCTTTATGGAACATGCATCCCCTGTTATGTATAGGCCGTCTCTATATGTTAGCTCACCAACAATGTTTGATGCGTCAATGTTCATGTGTACCTTATTTATTGTGCGGGGAACCCTTATTTCCCCATAGACAGAGTCTAGGATCACCCTTAGGTTATTGTCGTCAACCGAGGCAGATGCAATAGAATCTTCCCCTCCTTTACCATGAAATTCTAGGACAGCGTTCTCGGTGATCCTTATATCGGAGGCGTCTATATTGATGTATGCTACGGGATCTCTAGGAAGGGTTTCAATAACAAATTCTCTTGGAACCCGCTTCTTGCCGCCCTCCCGGAGAAACCCCTTGTCTATAAACCTCGGCACAAGCCTAAGTGTCTTGGCGACAGACTCTGCTATTATCTGTGAAATCCCCGCCATAACGCCTAGCCCGCCGTCCCCTATGAAGGCTACGTCGTGGCTACGTAGCTCCACTATATGGCGCAGATCCGGTGGCACAGATACCATGAAGACGTCGTGTATTCCATCGATGACTTTTTCCAGGAGCTCTTCAGGCATCTCATTTATTTTTACATAAAATATATCATGTATATGGAGCCTTGCCCCTTCCCTAGCAAGCCTGGATGCGAGCTTTTCGTTGAGCTCAAAGCTAACGCGATCGGAGATATCTATTGTTTTCTGGGTTTGCCGGGGAGGAGACTCCTTGGTCTCCTCGGCCTCGCCTGTGTCCTCTAGGCTCTTTAGCGCCCTATAGGCTCTCCATCCTTTTTCGGTTAACTCGTATTCGCCGGAATCGTTCTTGGCTACTAGATCACCCAGCATTCTTAGGTGAAACGCGAAAGTACCGCTGTCGGATACACCGCTTATCTTCATTAACTCTGTATAACTCATGCTTCCTTTCTGGGCGAGAGCCTTTATAACAGTCCTTCTTACCGGATGCGCGAGCGCCTTAAGATATCTCTCAAGCTCGTCCACTTCTTGCACCCAGTTCTCCTCCTCTCTCAACATCTACATTATTGTCGTCTCCACAACGATAAAGCTACTGTGTAGAGCTGTTGCATAGTTTTTGTGGAGAAATCTATACATCAGGATAATGCGCGGGCCACGGCCTTATGAGCCCCCACCCGTTAGTTTTTCAAAATATCTCTTAACAATATCGTTAGCCTCTTCTCCGTCACCGTTCTCCAGTTTATCCATAATATCATATATCATGTTTAAGTCGTTAAACATTATTCTTAATATCTCATACATTATTGTTTTCGCCATATCTTTTCTCAAAGAAAAATATTCTTTAAGAATATTATATGCCTCATATAGATTGTATGGGAAGACGTCGCTCCAGAACGATTTATCATAGTTCATTATAGTAAATCTTTCTATCATATACGTGAACCCTGGAACCGTGAGCTCTAGCTGTTCTATTATTCTCCGTATAACGCGTTCCGGTATTATCTCTGGGCGGCGCTGCTTATTCTTTCTCGCCCTAAACACCATGGAGGCCCACCCCTCCCAGCGTCACAACAGTGTTTTCCTCATCGTTATACATGATTGGAGCTCAACGGTGTCGAGGTAGGAGCCTGGATGCCCCTGGTATCCTGCGCGTAGGATGCGCACTATGTATGAGCCCGTGCCGCTCTGCACAACCTCTAACACGATATCGCTGTATTCGCGTGCCGGATTATACTCTCCCTGCCTCTTCGTCGCCATTATGCGCACCGTGGTTATGTGTTTAAGGCGCAGGGCTAGGGCTGTATGAAACTCTTGGTAATAGAGGAGGCTATGAACCGGGTACA
>JALVHX010000211.1 GCA_027028805.1 Desulfurococcales archaeon
GGAGAAGGGAGAGGATGGGTAAGGAGCCGGTGATACGCGATATAGCTTCCATGATAAGGAGCTTCCAGTACATCACATTCTTCGCCTACAAGGACAGATACGGGTTATCGATAAGTGAGGCGGCGGAGAGGCTCTATGAACAGGACCCGGGTTATGGCTGGAGACTCAAGCACGCGAAGGCCATGGTTTCATCATACGTGTTCCGGCTGGGGATGCGCACCAGGGATCTAATAGGGCTCCCCCCGGCCAGGCTCCTGGAGTCTATAGACAACCTCCTATATCCATGGATCGTTGAGAGAGCTGTATACGAGGTCTACTACGAGACAAGGTATAGGCCGGGCTTCGCCCCGGTCCCGATAACCGGGCTCAGATACATTTACTAGGACATTTACTAGGGCGGCGTGAAACACGTTGCCGCACACGCCCCGGGCTCGTCTAGAAGTGTTTTTCACGCCGTGTAGGCGTGTATCCGTCTCCGTGTCCCGTATACATGGTTGCCGGGTGGCTCGTGGTGCCGGATGTAGTGTTCATGTTTGAGGTACACCAGCCCTATAGGCTTGACAGGAGGGCATATGAGAAGCTCCTTGACCGCGCGGTGCGCGGGAGGCTTGAGCCGAAGGATCTGGAGGACGCGGTCTTTGACCAGGGCTTGAACAGGCTTGTTATGGAGAGGGCGGCGGAGAAGTGCTATGTGCCCGCCACCAGCATTATACTTGAGAACGTTGAACGCTACATGGGCGGGGGCAAGGAGTTCAGGGTGAGCTTCAGTATAAGCGGCGTCTTCCTGGAGCAGGCCGAGAGATGGGCTCCGAGAGTAGTCGAGCTCTTCGGGAAGCTGGCTGATACGGGTATGGTTGAGTTCGTGGAGCAGACTTATTATCACAGCCTAGCCGCCCTCATGCCTCTCCCCGAGTACAGGGAGCTGAGGGAGCAGGTTGCCGAGCATAGGCGGCTCATGGAGGAGCTGTTCCACACACGCCCCACCAGTATAGAGAACACCGAGTTCATATACAACAATGATATAGCATGGTTCTTCTCCTCTCTGGGATACAGGGTCGTGTTAACCGAGGGGGTTGACTGGGTTCTCGGCTGGAGATCACCGAACTATGTCTACAAGGCTTATGGTAGCGATATACGCGTGCTCACGAGGAACTATAGGCTCAGCGACGACGTGGGCTACAGGTTCAGCGATAGGGGATGGGACCAGTACCCGTTGACAGCCGACAAGTACGCCGAGTGGCTGAGCGCGACGCCGGGAGACGTTATATTCCTGGCGATGGACTATGAGACGTTCGGGGAGCACCACTGGCCCGAGACAGGTATCCATGAGTTCCTCCGATGGCTACCCGGCGAGATCCTGAGGCGCCCCAACCTCTACACCTCTACGCCGAGCCTCGTGGCGGAGAAGTATCCGCCGCGCGACGTGATAGACGTGCCTCCCTGGGCAACCATAAGCTGGGCCGATGAACGCGACGTCTCAGCGTGGCTGGGCAACCATATGCAGAGGAACGCGTTCAAGATGCTTGTAGACCTCAAGCCCTATGTTGATGCCCTCGGCGACCAGGAGATTAGGAGGATATGGAAATTGTTAACGATCAGCGACCACCTCTACTATATAGCGACGAAGTTCGGGAGCATAGAGCAGGTGCACAGCTACTTCAGCCCATACAAGAACGCCCCCGACGCATACGCTATCTATGTACAGGCCCTCAGCCTCCTCGCAGGCTTGATCGCGGAGAGGGTTGTGGAGGACCCGGAGAAGGTGGCTTATAGGCTAGTTCTACCTGACGAGAAGGCCTTCTATTTCCACACAGCTGTCGGGGAGTATACGGGGATAAGGGCTAGGAGCATAGCGGAGCTCATAGACGCCCTTGAGCACGTGCCCCCCGAGTCGATACTGTTCCATGTGAAACGCGGCGATCTCCAGGCATGGCTCCGCCACGTATACGGGCTGGATGATCTCGCCGCAGAGATAGATGAGGCGGCCCGGGGAGCCGTGGACGCGGAGGAGCTCAGGAAGATGATCACAGGGCTTCTCAGGAAAAGGTTTTCAGGAGAGCGATAAGGGTTACTGGCTCCTAGCCCCTAGCCCTTTTCTTGACGAGGCTGAGTATGTCTTTGAACGCGGCGTGGTCAGCTGTCTTCATAGCCTCGTAGACCAGGCTCTCCGCCGTGGTCAGGGCCGCGCCGGCCTTCTCCATTCTCCTCAGAGCGGTCTCGTGGTCTATAGTGTGGCGTGACGCGACAGCGTCTACGGGTAGATAGACCCTGTATCCCTTTTCGAGCGCGTCAAGGGTTGTCTGGAGCACGCATATATGTGTCTCGATGCCGGTTACTATCATAGTCTTTCTCCCCAGCTTCTCTAAGGCCGCGGCCACCTTCTCGTCTCTGAGGATGCTGAAGCTCTTCTTTGATATGGGAGAGTATTTTTCTCCGAGAGCCCTTCTCACAGGCTCCACGGTGGCTCCGAGGCCCTCGGGGTACTGCTCGGTGATGAGCACGGGTATGCCCAGCTTATCCATTGCCTCCGCGAGGAACACTATTGTCTCAACCAGGTTCTCGGCGCCGGGTATGGCGCGCATAAACTTCTCCTGCACATCTATTATAACCATGAACGCGTCACGGGGGTCAAGTAGCGGCACGGCGGCCTACACCTCTCCGGGAAGTCTATCCGTCTCTATAAGTTACCCGTTTATCCCGGGATAATTTGATTACGGTGAACAATATTAGTGGGGTAGGTGTTTCTCTATCATGGTGAGCCATGGGGGGAGGCGGTGCTTTATCAAGGCTTATATTGGAGGCTGTGAGGAGGCCTCATTATCTCGCGGGAATGACCCTCTCAATAGTTCTCTGGGCGTATTTCAACAGCGTGATACCGGTTTTCGTGAAGGGCGCCATAGATGAGGGCCTCGTCGCGGGGAGCTCTTCAGCACTTATCCATTATTCTCTCCTCATACTTCTCTTCCTAGTGTTCTCGGGTCTCTCGAGCTTCGCTTCCCGGTACCTGGCCTTTAGGCTGAGCCAGGATATAGTATATATGCTGAGGCTCAGGGCTTTCCGCGCCATACTCTACAGGCCTATGGATTATTTCGACGGCGTATCCGTGGGCCAGGTTATATCTAGGATAACAAATGATGCTGAGAAGATCACCCGCTTCATAGCCTGGAGGACGCGGATGATCATATACTCCGTCACGGCCCTGGCCGCGTCCCTATACATAATGTATTCCATGAGCCCCCGTTTATCCCTGGCCGGCTTCCTAGCCGTTGCCGCCTTCATAGCCGTAAACACCAGGTATGCATCGATCATAAGGCCTGTATACGACGAGATAAGGCATAGGACAGGCGTGCTGGCGGGCATAGCCTCCAATGGAATAGCTGGAATAAAGACTGTTAAGAGCATGGCTCTGGAGCCCCAGGTATACGGGATGTTCATGGAGGAGAACGAGAAGCTTTTATCAGCAGGGCTCAGGGCGGCGCGGATAAGGGCTGTCTACGGCAACGCCCCCATACTCGTAACCGCCGCGGCCATGACCGCTATCCTCTACTATGGGGGATACGCTATAGAGGCTGGTTACCTCACCTTGGGCGAGCTCGCCGCCTTCCTCATATATATGTTGAGGCTCATGTGGCCCCTTCGGGCGCTCGGGTTCTCGGTGGCCGATATACAGAGAAGCGCCGCCGCGGCCAAGAGGCTATACGAGCTGATAGGGCTGGGCGAGGAGGGGTGGGGCGGGGAGCTGGAGATACGTGATGCCCGGGGCGAGCTCGTCTTCGAGGACGTATGGTTTACTTATCCCGGCGGAAAAGAGCCTGCTCTACGGGGTATAAGTCTACGGGTAAGGCCTGGAGAGAAGATCGTTGTGGTGGGGCCGCCTGGTAGCGGCAAGTCCACGCTCCTCAAGCTCGCCGCAGGACTCTATAGAGAGTATAGGGGACGCATACTGCTCGACGGGGTGGAGATCAGGAGGATAAGGTGGAGCAGTCTGCGCAGACTCATCGTATACGTGCCCCAGGAGCCCTTCATCTTCAACAGGAGTATAAGGGAGAACATAGAGCTCGGCAGGCCCGGCGCCGCCGTGAAGGAGATAGTCTGGGCGGCTGAGACGGCGCGTATACACGGGTTCGTGGAGAAGCTCCCCCGCGGCTACGACACCGTTGTGGGAGAGAGGGGTGTGGCTCTCTCGGGGGGTCAGAGGCAGAGGATAGGGCTGGCGCGCGCCCTCTTAGCGGATCCCATCGTATTGTTGCTCGATGACCCCGTGTCCAACCTCGACGCAGAGACGGAGAGGGAGCTTGTCGAGAGGCTTAGGCGTGTGCTGAGAGGCAAGACGGTGTTGATCGCTACCCAGAGGTTCTCGCTCGTCGACCTCGCGGACAGGATCATAGTCATGGACTCGGGCAGGATAGTTGAGGAGGGACGCCACAGCGAGCTCATGGAGAGGCGGGGGCTATACTATAGATTATACATGTCCTCGGAGAGGGGAGAGTGATGGCTCAGCGTTCCTCGCTAATGCTTATGAAGAGGTTTATGGCGGATCTGCTGGGATACAGGCTGGAGGTAGCCCTCATAACGGCGTCTATAATAGGGGCCGCGGTCTCAACGGTCTACGCCCCCTATATACTGGGGAGGATCATAGACGAGTACGTTGTGCCGGGCCGCATGGGCCAGGCCCTCCCCATGGTCGCGTTGTACGCGGCCGCACTGCTGGGCCAGTGGCTGTTCTCCACTATAAGGAGCAGGTATATAGAGGAGCTGGGTCAGCGTGTCCTCTACAATCTACGCGGCAGGCTCTATGAGAAGCTCTTGTCTATGAGGATAGATTATTTCCGCGACAAGCAGGCCGGTGATCTCGTCTCGAGGATCATAAACGATACCTCTACTATAAACGAGGTACTGGTCTCAGGCGTCGCGAGCGTTTTAGGAGACGTGTTCGTGCTCATAGGCGTGGCCGCGGCCATGGTTATGCTGAGCCCCGGCCTCACATTGGCCGCTCTCGCGCCGGTTCCACTGATGATCCTAGTGGCCATGGTCTTCGGCACAAGGCTCCGCAGAGCCTTCAGGGATATAAGGGCGAGGATAGCCGAGATCTCGAGCATTGTAGGGGAAACCCTTCTGGGAATAGAGACTGTTAAGTCGTTTGGCCGCGAGGACTTGTTCCTGGAGGAGTTCGAAAAGGCCTCTACGAGAACCGTCGGCTCCTATATGAGGGCCGCTGTCACCATGGGCGTCTTCTGGCCTCTGATGAACATATCCTCGACGCTCTCCGTGATCATAGTGCTCGTCTACGGCGGCGGGATGGCTCTGAGCGGCGCCATGAGCATAGGTGTCGTGGTAGCGTTTCTACAGTATACACAGCGCTTCACAGGCCCCATAAACAATATAATCAGCATGTATGACTCGCTCCAATCAGCCTTCGCCTCACTGGACCGGATATATGATGTCCTTGACTCCGAGATGACCGAGAGGTATGGCGGGCGGAGAACAGGTGATCTCCGGGGAGACATCGTCTATAGAGATGTATGGTTCGAGTATGAGCCGGGCCGGCCGGTTCTGCGCGGGGTCAGCCTGGTTATAAGGAGGGGCGAGAGCGTGGCCCTTGTAGGCCGCACCGGCGCGGGTAAGACGACTCTGGTTAATCTTCTCCTCAAGATGTATGAGCCTAGCCGTGGAGAGATACTTATCGGGGACACGAGGCTCTCCGAGATCGATGCCCGCTACCTGAGGAGCCGTGTCGGATACGTGCCCCAGGAGACGTATCTCTTTCCCGGAACAATAATGGATAATATACGGATCGCGCGGCCCGGCGCCAGCGACGAGGAGGTTGTAGAGGTGTGTAGGCGGCTAGGCATCCACGAGTATATAGAGCGGCTCCCCAAGGGATACTATACAGACGCCGGCGAGGCGGGTAGAAGGCTCTCGGTTGGTGAGAGACAGTTGATATCAATAGCCCGCGCCATGATAAGGGACCCCGACATAGTTGTGCTCGACGAAGCCCTCTCCAGCGTGGATCCAGAGACAGAGGCTGTTGTGAGGAAAGCGTTGAAGACGCTTATGAGGGGGAGGACAAGCATACTGGTGGCTCATAGACTGTCGGCGGCGAGAGATGCCGACAAGATCATCGTGGTCGAGGATGGACGCGTCGTCGAAGAGGGCGACTTCAACGAGCTCATGGAGAAAAAAGGCAGGTTCTACGCACTATACATGGCTCAGCACGAGAGAGACGCCGCTGAACAGGGGTGAGCGGGGACTGTGTACGGCGGCGTGATCATTAGGCTGGGCGAGTACATGGTCCGCTTAACTCCTCTCAGGGGACTGTATGTGTCAAGGGTTATGGAGAGCCTGGGCTACTGGCTCCGCAGACACGGCGTAGATGCCGAGATAAAGCGTATGGGATCGTGGCTATATATCGGCGCCGAGGACGCGTTGAAGGCGGCGGAGCTCGCCTCCCGCGTCTTCGGCGTGTCATCCGCTATCCCTGTGGCCGAGGCCGGGGATCTGGGGGAGGCTGTCGAGGCGGCTCTCCGGCTTCTCAGGAAGAGGCGAGCCGGTAGCTTCATTATACGCGTGCATGGCAGGGGCAGGTACGGCTCAGGGATGCTCGGGTGGATGATGGGCTCTGTTCTCCACGATATATATGGTTATAGGGTTGACGCTCTTGATCCCGACGTCGTCATCCATGTGTTGCAGTCGGGTGACAGGCTATATGTGGGGGACAGGGTGTTCAGGGGCCCCGGAGGGCTCCCGTACGGCGTTGAGGGGTGTCTCCTAGCCCTCGTCTCCGGCGGCGTCGACAGCGCGGTGGCCGCCTGGATGGCTATGAAGCGCGGCGCCAGGGTTGTGCCGGTATACATGGATATGGGCGGCTACTGGCCGAGGGCGGCGCGGGACAGGGCGGTGAGGGCTATAGAGCTCTTGTGGGAGAAGACGCCTTGGAAGAAGATGGATGCCTATATAGTCAGAGGTATAGGGGAGATCGTTGCCTCCGCCCCCGTTGAGAATAGGCTGAGATGCCTGTTCTGTAAAGCAAACATGTACCGGGTCGCCGGCCTCCTCTCCGAGAAACTGGGATGCTACGGCGTTGTCACGGGCGAGGCCGTGGGCCAGGTGGCCAGCCAGACGCTGATCAACCTCTCATACAACACGCTCTTATCCCCCGCCCCGATCTATAGGCCCGTGGGCTTCATGGATAAGCTCGAGATCGTGGAGCTCGCCGAGAGCCTAGGGTTCGGAGAGCTCAACAGGAGCGTTGGCTCATGCATGCTCAGGCCCGAGAAGCCGGAGACCTCGATGACGAGACGGGATCTAGAGGAGATACGGAGGGCTCTACAGGAGACACATGACATGGCTGTAAAGGCCGTTGAAGAAGCTGAGAAGATAACCTATAGGGAGGAGCCAGAGAGAGTGATCAGACAAGGCTGAACACTTCACCGCCCCCGAGGAATGATGCCCGGGGGCTCCGATCCGCCTGAGGTCATCATCTCGGCGACCATGCTCATCTATTTATTTATCCGCAAAGCCTCTGAACCTGCTTATTTTTATGTGCTCAAAAGGGTGTGTGGCCGCGTTCTTTTTGTTTCTTTTCCATTCCGGCCTACTGTTGCCCGGGGCCTGCTATGTCTGGGGCGCTATTAATAGCTTCTCCGTGTTAATTGTTTTCAGTGAAATGTATAGGAGGATTATGCTCAGCGAGGCTAGTACTAGTATGTGTGCTAGGGCTGTGGCCGAGTAGCCTATCACGTAGTACTGTATAGCTAGTATGCTATGTGTGTAGGGTATTATGTATAGGATTGTCTTTGTGAGGGGCTCGAGGCGTGCATAGTCTACTATGAAGCCTGTGAAGAACACTATTATCCCCATAGTTGTTATTATGCTGGCTATGTTTGATGCAGAGCGTATTCCCCGTGTTCTTGTTATGAAGGGTAGGGCTATGGTGACTGTGACGAGTATAGTGAAGAACGCCACCACTGAGTGTACTATTAGGAGAACCGGGTCGAATAATACTAGGAAGCCCCCGCCCATGGCTAGGATGCTCAGCCCTATGTATGCGACGAGGCCGAGGGCGTCGGCCACAGCTGTTATGAGGCCTAGGGCTGTGGCGGCGACGAGCTTCGCGTACATTATCGTTGATACAGGCATAGGGTTTGAAAGAAGCATCTCTATCGTCTTCCTCTCCCTCTCCCCTATTATCCCGTCTATCACGTAGCTCACCGCCGGGGTTACCACGAAGCTTAGGGCAAGCACCAGTATGCGGGCGAAGAGGCTTCGAAGCTCCTCCTCGTAGCCCACTCTCTCCCCTGTTATAGATACGAGCCTGGTTCTCGCCGAGACGGGGTGGAGGAACGCGGCTGGCTCCGCATAGGTCATGTTGGCCCGTCTCGCCAGCCCCCTTATCTTCTCCACTGCCAGCCTATTGTTTATCGAGGCTATTATGCCTCTTACAGCGGCCTCGGCCCGGGCCGCCGCCTGTATGGTGGCTTTTCTAACAATAACTATGCGGCCTGTCGCGTTCACCGAGGACGCGTTCTCGGC
>JALVHX010000212.1 GCA_027028805.1 Desulfurococcales archaeon
ATCCGGCAAGCCTCTTAGCCTCCTCCGTGACGAGCCGGGGAGCATAGTTCTCCATCAAGACCACGTGGTCGGCTACGGGGATATAGTAGGATGAGGCGCTCACAACCCCGACCACGCTACACCCAGTTTTACCCGCCATGCTCCTCAGCATGTGGTAGAGAGGCCTTATGGGCTCAAGCCTTATCAACGCCTCCATCACGCTATCCTTGTACAATAGATTGGTGGCGCTCGTATCCTCGTCGAACAAGAGGAGCTGAGCACCCAGCTCAACAGCCTCGCTTATAGAGGCGGCCATGCTCGTGGAGCCGCTCGCGTCGAGGGTTGAGAAGCACACGGTATCCCTCCCGCCCGGCAGATCACCGACATGGCTACTTATATCGACGCATGAGACCACGCGGCCGTCCTCGGCCTCGACATAGAACGCCCTGGGAACAGTGACCACGAGCTCCCTCCCATCCCCCTCCACATGACTATAGATCCCCTGCTGGATCGCGTCGAGGAGAGTGGTTTTCCCATGAAAACCCCCGCCCGTCACCATGTGGAGCCCCCTGGGCAACGCCATCCCCGAGACCCTGCGGCCGCTGGGGAGATCCACGTAGACCCTTAGCTCGGGCGGAGACCTGAAGGGCCTGGCTCCCCGCAGAGGCTTCTCAGAAAACCCCGTCTCCCTCGGCAACACGCTTCCATCGCCCACGAAGACGACGTAGCCGTTCTCGATGAGCCATCTCCTCAGATACTCCTGGTCACGGTAAACCTCTATATGCCCCGCAACCCTGCTCATCTCCGACGAGGACACGTCGAGGAGCCCCCGGGTTATCCTCGGAACAGTTTTCTCGACAAGCACGGCCGCCCTCGAGCCAAGTATCCTCCTCCCCCTAGCCGGGAGACCGATCTTGAGCCTGAAAACCACGCCGTCCCCACTGATCTCGACGGATGATCTCCTGAGGATCCAGGGCCCCGGCGAGAGCGCGGAGACCACACAGCTGTAGCCGGAGCCGCACCGATCACTCACAGCCCTTGCCTCGCGGGCGAGGCGGCGGGCCAGGTAATCCTCCAACGCGACCCCGGCCTCCCCGCCCCGCATCCAGCCCGGAAACCCGAGACGGCTCCACGGCACACGGAGCTCCGCCCACGAGGGGGGAGCATGGGGATCCCCCTGGATACGGGTGAACACGAGGCGGATGCCGCCGCCATAATCAATAGAGACGCCCCTGAGATCCCTGTAGGCGGGATAAGGCCTCCCATCCATGCCGCGAAGCCTCTCAGCCACATCACGGAACCATATCACAGCCATACCGTATACCCCCTGATAGAGAGAAACACCGGATCCGGAGACAACGCGCAACGCTACGCTATATACGCGGCCCGGGCAATAAATACCCGGTTCTCCCCGGAGACACGCCTTGTAGAGCATTTAATGGATGCGTCTGGGAGAAAAGAGGGCGCTCGCCGCCCCGGACGCCGCACAGCCAATGCCCGTGTCTCCCCTAGGGGAGAGGCCGCGGCGCCCCGGGCTACATCTTGAGGGCTACTAGGAGTATTATGGCGCCTAGGCCGCCTAGGCCGACGGCGGCGGCTAACACCATGTCGCCTGTATAGATCATGGTTGCGGCGGTGGCGGCGGCCAGGATCAGGAGGAGGCCCCATACAACATAATAGGCCTTGTCGCGGGGATGGGCTATTTTGGCCCCATACGCCACCAGTATCGCCCCTATAGCCGCCACGTCGATCACGATCATGTCTATGATGCCCAGGATCCCTACGCGTAACATGACGAGGTTGGCCGCGCCTATTATCAGGAGGAGCCCCGCCATGAAGGCGAGGAAGTTTTTCTCTATGAAACGCATAGCCATCCATGCATCCCCCTAGCCCATGCTCCGCGCCACGGTTTCCTATAGGGGCGCTATTATTTAAATAAAGCCGGCGCCGCATACATATATGTTACATGTAACGATAAGCTTATATGTAATTTTTTGATTACATATATCCCGGTGACCGGGCATTGGGGACGAGTGCAGGGAGCTCGCCGAGAAGCTTGACGCGCTCTCCCACCCCATCCGCCTCAGGATCATCGCCTTGCTCGCGCGGGAGGGGAGGAGCATGTACCTGAGCGAGATAGCCTCAAGGCTCGGCATCAACAGGGCCCTCGCCAAGATACATCTAAAGAGGCTCGAGAAAGCGGGCCTCGTGAGCTCCAGGATAGTGTTGCTGGAGGACGAGGCCAGGGCCCTCCGCTTCTACACACTCAACCCGTTCGATATCCACGTCACCCCAGAAACACTAGCGGAGGCGTGCGGGCCATGACCGGGAGATGCGGCGTGGCGGCGGCCGCCTACTGGATAGCCGTCGCCATAATAGGGGCGATGATAGTCTACGCCACCCGCAACGTGGACACATGGTTCTACCTCTTCATAATAATACTCATGGGCATAGGCCTAGGCGTGACAGGGGCAGAGATACCCATAGCATCCATCACACAGGCCGCAGAGGCCCGGGCCGACGAGAGGCTCGAGGAGATCAAGAGACAGCTGGACGAGATAAAGAAAACACTCGACGAGATAAAGAAGACGCTAGAGGAATAACCCGGGGCCGGGACGAGACAATATAGTGTTATAGTGTAGTGTTTTTAGACCCCGTGACGCAAAAAACCCTCCACCACAGGAAGATGAAGAGGTTACGCACAGGCGAGCCCCGTTTATACGCGCAGGGGCTGTGAGCGAGCCCACTCCGCGGATAAGAAACGTATCCACCCAGGCAGGGATGATGATTATTGGTCTTTGGGGCACCCCTTTTTCCGGGGAATGCCCTGGGGAACGAATGCTGACCCCCTGGTTTTCTCCCAAGCATCCCTGTTATCGACCGGGGACGCGTGGCCGGGTGGAGACACTGTTTCCCCGTGCCTTGGGGTGGATGTGTTTATTTTGGGCCGGATGTGATCATGTGGGGTTGTCTAGTGT
>JALVHX010000213.1 GCA_027028805.1 Desulfurococcales archaeon
GAGCTTTGGCGAAGAGGAGGGGTCGCAGGGGCTCTGGGGGGCGTGGAGGAGCTAGAGGGGGTCGTGGTGGGAGAAGATAGGATTAGGTGCCCCAGCTGCGGCTCAACGGATATCGAGTATGATTATGCGCGTGGAGAGCTTGTATGTAGGCGGTGCGGCCTCGTCATAAGTGATCACTATATAGACATGGGTGTCCCATGGAGGGTCTTCGGCCCCGAGGATAGGAATAAGGGGCACGCGTATCCGCTCAACATAAACTATCACGACAACGGTGTCGGAAGCAAGATGCCTGTATGGGGCCGCGGCGAGCAGAGGCGTCGTGTGAGGAACATGAAACGTATACACAGCAAGATAAGGACTGGCGAGAAGAGGATAGTGAAGGATGGCCTCACCTATATGAAGGAGTTCGTCGAGCTCCTTGGGCTGCCCCACTATGTCAAGGAAACGGCCGCGATCATTATAAGGAAGACGCTGGAGAACAAGAACTATAAGAGAAAGACCGTGAAGGCGATAGCGGCCGCTGCAATACTTCTCGCGTGCAGAGCGAACGATGTGCCGCGGACGGCCAGCGAGATAGGTGAGCGCCTAGGGTTTACATTAAAGGAGCTCTGGAATGCCGAGAAAAAGATACATGCCAGCGTTAAGCTCAGCGAGCTACGGAAGATGCCTGATCCACGAGGTTTTATATCAAGGATTGTACAGCAGAAAAACCTGTCCCCGAGCGTTGAGAGGCTCGCATATTATATAGCTAAGCTTGTAAAGGAGAAGAAGATATCCAGCGGAAGAGGCCCACATGGTCTAGCGGCCGCCGCCGTATATGTTGCAGCGATTCTTCTTGACGAGAAACGTACTCAACAGGAAATAGCATCGGCCTGCGGCGTAACGGATGTTACTATAAGAAACAGGTATAGCGATATAATAGATGTGCTCGATATAACAATAGAGCTGTAAAAATATTTTGTTTAGATAAATAAATACTCTATTAAATAAACTTTTTAATAGTAAATACTTGATTATTACGTGTCTCTAGAGCAAGGCTATTGTGTTAGTGAGGTATATTGTTGCGAAACTGGAGAGCGGCACAGTTATGTTGTCGTCCAGTAGGCCGGGGATCTCGTAGTGCTCCACTATACTCGCCACTATCGCGGCCAGTATTCCGGGCAGGCCTATGAGTGCTCCTATCGGTAGCGTTACGGCTAGCATTGCGGCGTTTCCTATCCAGGCTTTCGTACGGTGTCCATAGGCCATGTTCCTGACCACGCCGGTGACTCCGTCGCCGAAGGACATGAACGCTACCGGGATCACGCCGTACCAGTAGTTATTGAATATGAGCCAGGAGGCGGTTATTACGAGGCCCCACATTATGCAGAAATTAACCTCATACATGTTTTCTTCGACCTGGAACCATTCCAGGAGCTTGCCTCTCCTATGCGGGATATAGGTCATGATAGCCAACAACGCGGCTAGCACGGCTGGTAAGAGCGGGGTCCTATATATGTATGGGACAAGCAGGGCCACGAGGCCGCCGGCCGCCATGTGTATGACCTTCCTATTATAATAAACGGCCTTAACATGCGGTATAGCGCGCCTCCTCATGAAGCCGTAAAGCCACCGTGTCGCCGCCAGCACAACAAATAATACCCAGGCTAGGAGAACAACAGTGGCCACTACCTCGTATATAAAGCCCTCATACATGAACACACACCAATCACAACTATACCGGGGACCTATTTATATCGCAACCTGGCTATAATAGCTGCCTTAAAATCTCTAACAACATCCGAATTCTTCTCCATAACAATATGGATATATGAACTCCTATTAGCATTAGCATATAGTTTTTAGGAAAATGCTCTATAAAAACATTCTACAAGACCAGTTACATTTACGGATAAAAACTATTAGCCCCAGTCGATCTATGGGGTAAACAAGACTGTGCTATAATATCGTTGATTGACCACTATACCGGGGCCACGCGTTTCTCAGCATGGTTGTTGAATGTTGCTAGGCTTATCGGAGAAGGGTGTTGGGGGAGAACGCGCCTGCAGGGGTGTCTTGAGTCCGCCCCCTTCGTCCTGGCTCGGGCACCCCCGCGTTTCTATTTATCTATTTCTTCTTCCTCCAATTCTTTTCTGTTGCTACATGATTCTGTTGTATTCTTTAAGTATAATTAGGTGTATAAAAACATTTGGTATCCCTCAAGGTTTAGACTCAAGCAAAGTATCTAGCATGGTTTATGTGCCTAAATTTAATATTGTTTCCAGCCACTCGGGGCATAGTGGGAGCACTGGGTTCTCATATATTATCGAGCCGTTTTTGTTCATGTAGAACGAGGTTGCTTCGACTGGGACGTGTTCCTTGACGGCTACTCCTATGAGTCTCGCCAGCTCCGGGTCTCCCTTGGTGTATGGTTTAAAGCATCTTGGATGGGGCATTGCGGCTATGAAGACGACGTGTGCCTCGGTTCCCTGTTTATTGAGCTCTATGATCTCTCTTAGGTGTCGGCGGCCCCTCAGCGAGGGACAGTCCGGGTACATTGCTGCGTTGTCGGTGCCGCGTAGGACCGCGCTTTTCGTCTCTATATAGACTATGTGGTTTTTCCTACATCTCAGCTTGAAATCAAGTCTGGAGGTGTTTATGCGCGGGTTTCTGCGGATCACTCGGCATTCTCGGAGAAAGGGTACCATGTCGTTGTTTATGGCGTGTTCGAAAAACCTGTTCTGTGTAAGTGTGTCTATGACGCTATAGCCCCCGGCGTCCTCTACAGCTATCAGCCGGTATCGCAGCTTCTTCGACGAGATCTCTTTGGCGAGGCATCTCCTATCCCTGACCAGGATATCGTATAGGCGCCCGGTGTTGGTTAGATGAGCCATCTCGGCGGCGCCGTCTACGATTATTTTCACGGTGAACCTGTTTATTCTCTCAATGATCC
>JALVHX010000214.1 GCA_027028805.1 Desulfurococcales archaeon
ACCTCGAGGGCCGGCGTGCTTAGGAGGCTCCATATGCTTGGATGCGTCTCTATGTATCCAACGGCCATGATAGCCTGGTCTAGTATTATCCGGGACGTGGCCGAGCCGAGGAGGTATGCGGCCGGCGCCGCTAATAGCGTTGAGGCCGCGGCCTCGGCTAACGCTATTATGGTTAGATCCCAGTTTGTGAAGCCTAGGGCGCGGAGAACCCCTATTTCTCTCAGCTTCCCCGCGAAGTCTATGACGAGTATCGAGGCTATCGCGGCGAGGCCCGTGTATATGGAGACTGATAGGAACATGAAGAGGACCTGTGCAAGCGTGTTTATGTTCTCCCTGATCCTCTCCAGGATCGATTTCTTCGTCGTGAACGACGCCCTCAGGTAGGGGTTCTCCTCTATGCTCAGCCGTAGCCTCCACCCCAGCCGCTCCGGGTCGACGCCTCTCCTGGCCTTGATGAACACAGATAGGCTCCCGGCCCCCAGCTCCCCCGGCGTCCTCCCCATGATCTCCGCCATTGTCTCGTTGTGCAGGTATACGAGGAACCCGTCCTCCCAGTTAGCATATATTATGCCTACGACGCGTAGCCTCCACGCCCTCCCCTCCTCGTCGCGGTAAGTGATGTTATCACCTATCCATACATGGAGCGTGTAGGCGAGGCTCCTCCCTATAGCCGCCTCCCCCGGCTTCCCGGGGTAACGGCCCACAGCGACGGGGACCGGTGGGAGGAGCCATGAGCCGTTTATGAGCGTGTAGAAGACCACGAACCTGTCGAGCCCGAACGCCGAGAAGAAGCCCCGGTTATAATACGCCTCGGCGTAGACGACGTCGGGGTCGCCGAGTATCTTCTCGAGGCCATGGTAGGCTGTCACGGGCGCGGTTATCGTCGCCCTCTCAACGTAGAGGATCAGGTCGGCCCTGAAGCTCTCATCGAACACCCTGTACTCCCTCCACACGCTATCTATGCCGACGGAGACCTGCATTATGCTGGCCCAGAGAATAGATATGCTGAGCATGAGGCCGACCAGCTTCCAGGGATGCGCTACAAGGTTTCTCAGCGCCAGCCGGGTTCTCAGGCCGCCCCCAAGCCTAAGGGTTCTCCCCGGCCGGAGCCCGGTGAACTGGAGGGCCTCCCGCACCCTTATACGCGCCGCCACCGCTCCCGGCACACTGCTGGCGACGAGCATTGTGGCGAAGCTAACCCCGCCAGCATACAGCAGGTCCACGGGGTCCACGGTGAACCCGTACCTGGATATGAGGTAGTCGAGTATCTGAGACGCATCCCTCATGAAGGCGTAGAGGAGTGTTTTGCCGAGATAGGGGGAGGCGGCGAGCCCTATGGCGACACCAAGGACTCCCCGGAGCATCCACGGTATACTATACACTATGAACACCTGGCGCGAGCTGGCCCCCACGGCCTTCAAGACGCCTATGATCCTAGTATTCTTCTCTATCAACGCGACGCCGCTGGCGGCTGAGAGAACAGCCACTATCGCTACAGCCGAGTACATGAAGATCGTGAAGACCTTTGCCACGCTCTCGAGTATACCCTTTATAGGGTTCTGGCTCGGCTTGTTGACGACGTAGAAGACTATGAGATCACCTCTCCTCCTCAACGCGGAGAGCGTCGCGTTGGCCAGCTCCTCCACGTCCTCGTCGCTGTCGCCGTAGCCGTATATGGCGAGCCAGGTATAGTATCCCCTCGTTATATTGACGAGTAGCTCGTCGCGGAGCATGAGCGTCGGGGTATCCGGCGACCCGAAGCTCGCCGTGCCCACCGCCAGCCCCACGATCGTCAGGTTGATCCTGAGAAGCGTCCCGTTGAGCGTGGAGGTATAGAGCGTGATGTTTTCGCCGGGCCGGAGAGGCTTCTCCGCCCCGGGCGGAGAGAACACTGTATAGTACACCACGGCCTCCCGGGGCGTCTCCGGCCACCTACCCTCCTTCAAGAGTATACCCGACTCCTTGTCCCCGGCTATACTGTATTGCACCAAGGCGGTGCTGGTCTTAACCAGGGCCTCCCTGTCCCCGAGCTCTACGCGGCGGTAATAGTAGCCTATCCAGAACCTATACCCCCTCACCTCCCTGACGATGCTGAGCTTCTCCAGGTAATCTATGTCGCTCTCGTTGAACGCTCCCATGACGCTTACGTGGCCGAGGCTCTCGACCATGACTCTATGGATGTATATCTCGAAGTTCCTTAGATCAATAACTATCATCGCCATAGAGGCCACAGCTACCGCGAGGAGGAGGGTGAGGACTATGCTCTCAACCCTTTTCCTCGTGAACAATCTCGCCCCCGACCTGTAGAGCACCACGCCTCTTCTCCCCCGCTACGCGTCCATCAACTATGTTTATGATCCTCTCCGCCTTCTCCGCCAGCCTCTCGTCGTGCGTCGAGAACACGATGGTCTTGCCGAGCCCATGGGCCTTGTCGAGGAGCTCTATGATCCTCTTCTTGTTCTCAGTATCCAGGTTAGCGGTGGGCTCGTCCGCCAATATAATGGGGGGATCAGCCGCCAATGCCCTGGCGATAGCAACCCTCTGTTGCTCTCCCCCGCTCAGCTCCCCCGGATACTTCTCGGCCTTGTCCCGGAGCCCCACGAACTCCAGTAGCCTGAGCGCCCTCTCCCTCCTCTCCCTCCTCGAATAGAGGCCGGCCAGCTCCATAGGGAGCATCACGTTCTCCAACGCGTTGAGCGTGGGGACGAGGTGGAAGAACTGGAACACTATGCCGACGCTCCGCCTCCTCCAACGGGCCCTCCAGCCCTCCCCTTTCTCACCGATATTCTCCCCGAGCACAACGACTTCTCCACGGGTAGGCGTATCGATGCCCCCGGCCAGGTTTATCACTGTGCTCTTCCCGCTACCACTGGGCCCCACCAGCCCAACGTACTCGCCGCGGCCCACAGTGAAGCTGACTCCGCGGAGAGCCGGGTACTCCACCCTACCGCTCCTATAGATCTTCCATACATCCCTGAACACTATAGCCGGCTCCTGGCTCAACGAGGAGAAACCCCCTACGGCGGCGATGCAGACGACGCGGCCAAGGAATATACAGGGAGACAAAGGTATATATGATCCTCGGCCGGGAACAGAGGGGTTGCCCAGGGCCCCCGTGACGGAAACAGGAGTGCTCTGAGACGTTTTCTCTATTTCTAAACAATGATAACACGGCTGATTATCTCTATATAACGCTTATATTAGCTTCCACGCGCTAATAACCATTTGTTGCCACGGGAGGGCGGGCGACGACGCTTATCCATGGTGCTCGCCGCGGCCCCGCATCCGCGCCGGCGGCAGGGTGATCACGTGTTGGCCAGGATCTCCAGGATAGCCGTGATAGGGCTGGGCAGGATCGGGCTCCCCCACGCACTGGTGCTGGCTGATAGCGGGTTCACCGTCTACGGCGTTGACAAGAACGCCGAGCTCGTTGAGAGCCTGAGAAGGGGCAGGCCCCCGTTCTACGAGCCCGGAATGGCCGGGCTCCTGCGCCGCTACCTGGGTGAGAGGTTTTATCCCACAACCGTGCTCGGCGAAGCCGTGCGCGGCGCCGACGCGGTGTCCATAAACATAGGCACTATTGTTGACAGGGATAAGAGGACGCGCATAGACAACCTCATGGGCCTCATAGACAGCCTGGTCTCCATCGGGCTTGACGGGAAACTCGTTATACTGAGAACAACTGTTCCCCTGGGCACCACGGAGAGGATAAGGGATTATATAGAGCGGCGTACGGGGATGAGGGAGGGAAGGGACTTCTATATAGCATATATGCCTGAGAGGCTTGTGGAGGGCAGGGCTATTGAGGAGGAGAGGCGTCTCCCCAAGATAATCGGCGCCTTCACAGACGAGTCCTATAGGCTGGCCTCGGAGATAGCCTCGGTGATCGGGGGGCCCGTTATAAGGGCGAGCTCCCCCACGGAGGCGGAGCTGGTTAAGCTCATAGACAACTCGTGGAGACAGCTCACCTTCGCGTTCGCCAACGACATAGCTCTCCTCGCCGAGACAAGGGGCCTCGACGCAGTCCACGCTATAAGGCTCGCCAACACCGCGTATCCCCGCAACAATATACCCCTGCCCAGCTACGGTGTAAGCGGCTACTGTCTATCAAAGGACCCATATATACTGGAGCAGGCCTTCAACGAGGTCAGGGATCGCCGCGGCTTCGGATCCATATGGTACTACGGCAGGCTGGTCAACGACTACATGGTGAGATACGCCGTGGATCTCCTGACCAGCCTCCTCGAGAAACACCATGGGGGCAGGGGCCCCGTCTGCGTGCTCGGGCTCTCCTATAAGGAGAACATAGATGATTTCCGGCTCAGCCACGGCGTCGAGATGGCGAACACGCTGTATGAGAGGGGCCTGGGTGTACGCGTGTATGATCCATATATTAGCCCTGGAAGCCCCTACACCGATCCCCGCAGATTCCTCCACGAGGGCGTCGAGGCCGCGGAGAGCATCGAGAAATGCCTCGAGGACTCCGCGGCCGCCGCCGTGACGGTGAGGCACAGGGAGTTCGTTGCTCTAGAGGAGAGCGGCGCGGTGCACAGGGTTATAGATAAGATGAGGAAGCCGGCGATAATCGTTGATGGGTGGCGTGTCTTCGAGTCCCTGAAGCATAGAAGCGACGTGATATATAGGGGTGTAGGCTATGGTGGGCGCTAAGGCCCTGGTCACGGGAGCCGCCGGGTTCATAGGCTCCTTTCTAGCGGAGAGGCTTCTCCGGGAAGACTACTATGTCGTGGGCATAGACAACATGTTTCGGGGGAAGAAGAGGAACATAGAGCATATCATGGATAACCCAAGGTTCGAGTTCCACGTCCACGACATAAGGAGGGGGATCCCCCGGGAGATGATGAGGGATGTCGACATAGTGTTCCACTACGCGGCGATCAACGGCACCCAGCACTTCTACGAGAGGCCGCTGGAGGTTCTCGAGACAAATGTTGAGGGAACGATAAACGTGTTGAAGGCCGCGGCGGAGGCCGGCGTCGAGAAAATAGTGTTTGCCTCGAGTAGCGAGGTCTACGGCGACCCCCTGTATTTCCCGACAGACGAGAAACACCCGATCCTCCTCCCCGAGGTAGCTAACCCGCGGCACAGCTACGCCGCCAGCAAGGCTATAGGGGAATACTACACCCTCTGGTACTCCAGGAACCACGGCATGAAATACCTTATACTGAGAATCTTCAACACATACGGGCCACGCATGGATACGAGCAAGTACGGCCAAGTCATACCCGAGTTCATAAGAAAAGCCCTCGTCGAGAAAGAGTTCACGATAATAGGGCCCGGGACGCAGACAAGGAGCTTCTGCTACATAGACGACAACATAGAGATGACCATGAGGGCGGTGAAGATGGTTGACAACGAGATACTCAACGTGGGGAACCCCGAGGAGGTCAAGATAATAGACCTGGCCCGCCTGATACACGAGATACTCGGGAAGCCCTTCAAGTACAAGCTACTGCCCCCGCGCCCCGGAGACCCGATGCGCAGGGTCCCCAGCATAGAGAAGATCGTGTCATACACCGGCTACAGGCCGAGGATCAGCCTGAGAGAGGGATTGGCCAGGACAATAGAGTGGTATAAGAAACACGTGTTCGGGATAAAATAGGGGCGCGCCAGGGGGCGAGGAGAGGAGGGCTCCCGGGAAACCATGTGTCACCGGCTAGGCCGGCGGGAGAGGAGGCGGAGCCTATGGAGGAGGGTAAGCCGTATATCGCGGTCGTCATACCCACTTATAATGAGAGGGATAACATTGTCAGGCTTATAACAGAGCTGAGCAGGGTCATGGGGGAGGCCGGGATAGAGCACTTCTACATGATCGTCGACGACAACAGCCCCGACGGCACCGCCGAGGCCGCTAAGAGGGTTGGGGAGGAGAAAGGGATAGATGTGCGCGTGGTTGTCAGGGAGAAGAAGGCGGGCCTCGGCTCCGCGATCAGGGAGGGCTTCGTGAGGGCTCTCCGGGATGAGAGGGTTACACACGTGTTGACCATGGATGCTGATCTCTCGCATAGGCCTGAGGATTTCAGGAACTTCATACCATATATATGGAGGGCTGACCTGATCCAGGGTAGCAGGTACATGGAGGGAGGCGGCGTCGTAAACTGGGGCCTGCACAGGAAGATCATAAGCAGGGTGGCCAACTTTATTGTGGAGAGGCTCTACCATGTAGGCGTAAGGGAGCACACGACCAACTATAGGCTCTACTCCCGGGCGGCGGCGGAGAAGGTCGCCGAGTGCACCAGGTCCTCGGGCTACGAGTGGATCATAGAGGCCCTCCTCGTTGTCCACGCGTTCGGCTTCCGCATAGTAGAGGTCCCCATAGTCTTCGTTAACAGGGAGAAGGGTAAGAGCAAGCTGGGTGTACGCCATATAATCAAATGGTTCTCCTATATCATCGGGTACAGGAAGAGGTATAAGATCATAAAGAGCACCGGTAAATGTGATGGGGTTTGAGGAGATACTATATAGCACAGCTGTTGATCAGCATACTTCTTCTAGCCATACTGTTCCTCTACAGCGGCTTCAGCCTCGACGCGCTCCTAGGGCTCAGCCCGATCCACCTCGCCCTAGCCTACGCCTCCATGCTCTCCGCTACACTGTTCATAGCCCTCTCGCTCTACATGATACTCAGGCTGATGGGGCTACGGGTAAGCATAGGCGGCGCCGTGAAGGCGAACTTCGCCGCCCAGTTCCTAAGCGATATCACGCCCGCCCGCCTCGGCTACTTCGCTCTCCCCGTGTTTCTCAGGAGATACGGTGTCGGGGCGGCGGCCGGGTTGGCGGCGGCGTTCATGATAGGTGTAATGAACGCTATCGTGAAGATGTTTTTCGGCATACTGGCTCTCTACTACCTCTCAGGCCTAGTATCGCTGTCCGCCGCCCAGTATGTGGCTCTCCTAGCAGGCCTCGGGGTCTTGGTGGCCACCGTTGTATTGATAGCGTTTGTGGCGCGCGAGGAGTATGCTGTGCGCATAGAGGGGTTTCTGGGAGACAAGCCGGTTATAGGGAGGCTCTATACAAGGTTCTTCGCGGGCTTCCTCCGCGAAATAGCCCGTGTAATGGGGGGGATCGATGCCCGCGTCTTCGCCGTGACGCTTCCCCTGGCGGCCAGCCTCTTCATGAACGCCCTCAGCCTCTACTTCGCGGCAACCGCGCTGGGCATCAACATCGGTGTGCTTGACGCGGTGGTTATCTCGTCCCTCGCCTCCGTCCTCATGTATTTCCCGGTAAGCATCGGCGGCATAGGTGTCCAGGAGAACGTGAACACGGTGCTCCTCTACCTGTTGGGCGGCGCCCCGCTCCAGCTCTGCGCCACGGCGTCAATAGTATACCGCGCAGTACTTATCGCGGCCGACGCGCCCGGCCTCCCCATAGCGGCGGCTCACACGGCTGATATAAAGAAGTATATAGGGATGCGGAGTGCCCCGAGGCCTGGGCTGGTGGAGGAGAGCCCTGGGGTTGCCGGGGAGCCGCCGCCCCGTACGCGTTGATCACATGGTTTGGGAAGGAATCTCTTCGCGGAGCGTGCATGGGCCATGGATAGAGCCATAGTCCTCGTACACGGCGGGGCCGGCTCGTGGAGAAGGGAGGGTGATCTCCTCGGGAAAAGCCTCGAGGCCGTCAGGGAGGCGGCTGAGAGGGGGTATAGCGAGCTGAGGAGGGGAGGCGCCGTCGAGGCTGTCGTGGAGGCCGTGGCTTATATGGAGGACACGGGGCTCTTCAACGCCGGCAGGGGAAGCGTTCTCGACGTGAAGGGCGGCCGGAGCCTTGATGCAGGAGTAATGGCTTCTGATGGGAGAATAGGCGCGGTGGCCGCGGCCACGTATACTAGGAACCCTGTCAGGCTCGCCTACAGGGTCATGGTGGACACCGACCACGTGCTCATAGGGGGCGCGGGGGCCGATGAGCTGGCCAGGAGGCTGGGGCTACCGCCCCTAGACCCGCCTCCTCCCAGGATACTTGAACGCTACCATAGGCTCCTCCAGGAATACAGGGCCGGGCGGAGAAGGATCTATGCGGGCAACCTCGCGCTCCTCGAGCGGATCTCGTGGTACGACACGGTGGGCGCCGCCGCATACGACCCGTATACCCGCATCCTCGCCGCCGCGGTCAGCACGGGCGGGGTATGGCTCAAGCTCCCCGGGAGAATAGGGGACTCGGCCGTGCCCGGCGCCGGGTTCTATGCCTCAGAGGACTACGCGTTGTCGGCCACGGGTATAGGGGAGTATATCATAAAGACTATGCCCGGCCTCCTCCTCAGAGGCATAAGGGGCAGGGGGCTAGGGGAGAGGGCTAGGAGGCTCCTATCATTGATCACGGAAAACGTTGGCCCAGACAACACGGGCCTGATCATCGTTGGACGCGGGGGATCATATGCGGTGGGCTT
>JALVHX010000215.1 GCA_027028805.1 Desulfurococcales archaeon
ATCCAGCCGCCCTCCTCGAAGACGGGGCTAACCACGCTTATGGAGCCGGGGATCCTGTCCCTGAAGAGATCCAGGGGCGTCGACAACGGGGATCCACCCCTATGAAGCCCTCTAGCACACAGCATATAGTATTATCGCGGCCGTGATCAATAAACTTTACCCGGGAGGGACAGGGGCCACTTATCCATCGCTCCCTCAGGGCGCGCAGACCCTCTCTATTATCTCGGCGAGCCTCCTATAAGCCTCCACTACCCTGGGGCTAGGCTTCTCTCCGAGGGCCAGGGAGGATGGGACTATCCCGGCAACCGCCGCCTCCGCCACAGCCCCTGTTGATCGGAGCATCTCAACTATACGCTTAGCCGGCACGCTGTGGCTTGTCACCATGGCGTTATCGGAGGCCTCGTCTATATACGCGGCCGCGATCGATGCCGGGGAGGCGCCGGGGATCAGGAGGGCGTCCACCACGAGTAGCCTGGCCCCCCTGAGCCGCATAAGCTCCCCTATACAGTTCTCGAGGCCGTAGGGGCATGTTATGCACCTGACGCGTCTCAGGAGGCCGCAGACGCCGAGGGCGGCGGCATCGTCTCCTCTGAGCGGAGACCCCACCGCGGCGACAACTATTTCTCCCCGGCAGAAGCTCTTCAGGAAGCCCTCAACGCTCTCCTCGCCGATCCACGGCAAAGCTGGATCCCCTCTCCCCGCGGGGCCGCGGCTCCAACTCTGCTCTACAGGTACTCGGCCGCCCTACATATTATTGATCGTAGCTGGCGGGGGGAGGCGGCCACCGTGTTTATATGCGTCCTCAGCCTCTTCCTCAGCCTCGGGTCAAGATACCTGTTGTCGGCGAGCACTATGAGGGCCCTGTCCCCGGGGCTTCTCTGGGCTCTCCCGATCGCTTGCCTTGTCTTGACAGCGGCTGTGTCGAGGTATATGTGTATCCACGCCCTCTCCCTCCCTATTCTCTCCGAGAGCCTCTTCATGACCTCCTCGAGATAGTCGTCGGGGGAGGGGTAGGGTACGCCGGCGGCCACAACGATCTTGACCAGGCTCTCTCCTCCCCGCGTTATCTCAACACCCTCCGTGAGCTTCCCTCCCGCCACCGCGTTCACGAGGAGCTTCTCCGACGCCAGCGCCTTCTCCACTACCTCGTCTATGCGCGTGCGCGGCGTCTCCACGTACATGTCGGGCACCCTTATCCTCTGTGCAACCATCAACATGAACTCGTAGCTGGGATATACCGCCAACACTACTCCGCGGCGGAGACACCTATACGCTGTCTCGACGAGGTCCGCGTACTTGGCGTACATCTCTCCGCTCCTCCTCGTGTAGCGCGACGAGACATAGGTGGCGGCGGCCACGAACCTGTTCTCGGGCGGGAACACGTAGCCGTAGCGCTCCTCGACGTCAACGAATAATATATCCCTGCTTATCCCGAGCACGTCGCGGAAATACCCTGGGTCGGGCTGTGTCCCCGACAACATGATTATGCTCCGCGCGCTCTCGAAAACACCCGATACCAGGGGGGCCGGGTCAACGGGCTTGGCGGCGAGAACCCATCTATCCCCGCCCCCCTTCACGAACAGCTCGTATACGGGATCAAGCAGGGTCTCCAGGAGGAGGGCCACGCTATACGTGTACACCCTCACGGACACCGCGTCGCCTCCCCGCTCCCGCGTCTTCCTCTCCCTTATATCCTCGGAGAGATCAAGCCATATCCCGGGATCCCCGAGCTCTCCCAGCACAACGTGTTTACCGAGAAGCCTGTAGCCCCTGCCGCCCACGCTCCTCGACGCGGCATCTATGATCCTCCTAAGCGCCTCCGCGTAGCCCGCGAGGCCCGGCGCATACCTCTCTATCTCAGCTATAGCCCTCTCCAGCGTCGTCCTCGATACACTGTGCTCCGCTAGATCAGCCACGTTGACGAGGCTATGGGACTCGTCTATGACCAGCACGTAGTCGCCGAGCCCCGCCTCGCCGAGGAAGAGCGAGCGTATAACGGGGCTGAAGACGTAGGGGTAGGTGAGTATGTGGAGCGGCGCGAGGCCCCCCAGCTTCCTCAACGCGTAGTAGGGGCAGAGGCCCCTATCCTTGAGCTTCTCAACAGCCTCGAAGGGCGACGAGGCCCCGGCCACTATCCCGGCGACCACCCTGGCCCCCGTGGACTCGGTGTTCTCGTAGTAGGGGCACATCCTCCTCTTCCTGAGGAGCGCGCAGTTCCTCCAGAAATCATGGTGGTCTACGCCGCCCCTCACCATCGGGCACATGTCGCGCTTAGAGTAGTGGAAGGAAACAATTAGGCCGAGGCGCCGCGCCTCAACAAAAGGCCTCAGCATCTCGTTACGCGTCCTCACAACATAGAGGCTCCTAGGGGCCCCGGCCAGGACGAGGCCGTAGAGAACAGCTATTGTCTTACCGAACCCCGTGGGGGCCTGGAGCGCCAATACACAGCCCCGCCTAACACAGTCGGAGACAAGCCCCGCCGCCTCCACCTGGCCCCTCCGCGGCCGAGGATAAGGGAAGACAGCTCCACCGTCACCCAAGACGCGCCAGGCCCCCATACAGCTACACACTATACGCGCGGCCGGGAAAATATAACCCGCCGCCTCCCCGCGTCTCCTCGGCGAGAGGGGTGGGCCGGCAACCGATAAATACCGGTTTGTTCAGAAAATACTGAATAGATAGAACAATGCGCCCGGGGGAGGGGCTGAGGGATCTTGGTTGCCGCGGCGGCCGCCGGGATAGTTAGGCTACTGGTGGCGCTCGGGCTCCCCGTCGCCGCCGCGCGGGTTGCAGGGATATTGTTGGAGGAGGATAGGCCTCTGAGCCTCGACGAGCTCAGCAGGCGCACAGGCTACGCGAAGAGCCATGTACACGCCATGCTCCGCCTCCTCGAGTCAAGGCTCGTGGTTAGGAGACACTATGCGGGGAGACGCATCCTCTACTCAACCGATCCACGCGGCATCGAGAGGCTCATCATGAACCATATCAGGGAGCTCCTGGAGGCCCTGGAGGAGGCTGATGAGAGGGTGAGGGAGAGGCTCGGCCGCGTCGTCCACATGCTGAAGAGGATCGAGGAGGAGGCGGGTGGCCCGTGAAGGCGGGGAGCGGTGGACGAGGAGAGTGGGGGGTCATAGCCGTATATGATACAGGGGTCGACGTCTCGGGGAAGGTCGCGGCCGCGGCCGCGAGGCTGAGGAGCAGGGGCTACAGGAGGATACGAGTAATAATATACAGTGATAGACACGCGGCCCACGCCGTCACGGGGATAAGGGGGTTTATAAGCAACAATATAGCGATCAGCCTCGAGGTATACGTTAAGCCGGTCCCGCCCGAGCCCCCCATGGATGCGCACGCATACATAGCGCCTCCCTCGATCGCCGGCCTCCTCCGCGGCAGGCTGGGAGACGAGACCCCTATATACATAGTTGAGGAGGGGTGAGCGCGGCCGTGGCGGGGCCCGAGATAATCCTCACATCCGATAGGACGATGATAAGCGATCACCATGGGAAGGAGTTCCTCGGCTTCGTCGCCACCGGCCCCCCTATAGGGTTGCCGGAGAAGCTGTGGCTATGGATCGCGGCGCCCAAGGTGAGGGTTGACGAGGACGGCAGGCCCATTGTAGCCCCCTACGGCATGAGGAAGATAGAGGCCGCTCTAATAGACGCGGGCTTCAGGGCCGCGATAATAGACCCTGACCACCTCCACCGCTACGTCGAGACAGCCAGGGTATTGATGCTGGGCCACCACGACTACTTCGCCTACGGGCCCCCGAGCAGCGAGTGGTGGATGCTAACCGGCAAGGAGCCCCTGAACAGGGTGATGTTCAAGAGGCTCATGGAGAGCCCCGCGGTGCGGGAGATGAAGCGTAGGGGGGTGAGGATAATAGCCGGGGGCCCCGCCGCCTGGCAGTGGCTCTGGGAGCCCGGGCTCTGGGAGCGCTACGGCGTCGACACCGTTGTCGAGGGGGAGGCGGAGAAGGTTGTGGTAGAGCTCGCGGAGAAGGCTCTGAGCGGGGAGCCCCTGCCCAGCTACGTATACGTAGGCCCCGGGGACACGCCGAGCATAGAGGAGATACCCGTGATAAAGGCCGCGAGCGTCAACGGCTTGGTCGAGATAATGAGGGGGTGTCCCAGGGGATGCAGGTTCTGTAGCGTAACCCTCAGGCCTCTCCGCTTCATCCCCCTCGACAAGATAAGGGAGGAGATAATGGTCAACATGAGGGCCGGGATCAAGGGGGTTATACTCCACAGCGAGGACGTGCTGCTCTACGGCGCGGACGGGGTGAGGCCGAGGCCCGGGCCCCTTATAAGGCTCCACGAGATGGTGACGGGCCTCATAGGCGAGAAAGGGGATCTAGCCTGGAGCCATGCGAGCCTGGCCGCGATAAAGTATGCTGAGGAGAAGCACAGGCTCGTCTCGAGGCTTATGAACGAGTATATCCTCGGCGACCACCGCCGCTTCATAGGCGTGGAGGTCGGCATAGAGACGGGGAGCGTCCGGCTCGCAAAGATAATAATGCCCGCAAAATCAGCCCCCTATCCCCCCGAGAAGTGGCCGGATATAGTGGAGGACGCCTTCAGGATAATGCATGAGAACCATATTGTGCCGGCCGCCACCCTTATACTCGGGCTCCCGGAGGAGAAGCCCGAGGACGTGATCGCCACCGCGGAGCTCCTCGACAGGCTACGTCCCTACAGGAGCATAATAGTACCCATGTTCTTCGTGCCCATGGGGGCTCTCAGGAACAGGGACTGGTTCAGGAAAAACATGGTGAGGGACGAGCACATAGAGGTCATGCTGAAAACACTCCACCACACGCTATACTGGGCCGAGGACATAATGAACAAGTATTATCTGAAAGAAAAACACCACGCGCCCCTCCGCCTAGCCCTGAAGCTCTTCATGAAATACGTGAAGTGGAAGATAAGGAAGGTGAGGAAACAGCTCCTCCCAGCCGCACCCATCACGGCATACAGGTAGACGTAGACGAGGCTTATTGGCGGGGAATAGGGTGGGCTACGCCTCTCCCCGGAGAAGCTCCGCGGCCTGCCTCTTTATCTCCAAAGCAAGCCTCTCCCCTATACCCGGTATAGAGACCAGCTTCTCCAGGGGAGCCGATGCGAGGTCCCGGAGGCTCCTTATACCATTGTTTATTAATAAACGGGCCCTAACCCTCCCGATCCCCCTTATCCTTATCAGCTCGAGCGCATCCTCCCTCACACCGTGCTCCAGCCTAAGGCTCAGCTTCTCCAGCCCCTCCGCGTGGTCGCGGAGATCAGCCGCCGAGGCGACGCGGCTGAGCGCCCCCGTTATCCACGCCATCGTCTCCTTAGCCGAGTATATGTCGCCGGGCCCCACGCCATAAACCCCCGTTATCTCGTCCACAGGCTTCTCCGAGACCCAGTCCAGGAGCATGCGTGCATGCACATAGGCCTTGACCCATAGATCATACTCGTAGCTGTCCCTCGGAGGCGGCGGGATCTCTCCGTCACTGCTCATCGCCCACGCCTCCTCCTCATACATGTCTATTATACGGGAGGAGATATAGGGCATGCTTCTCGCATAATCCGGCGTCATGGCCGAGGCGTGGAGGAGCCAGAGGACCCCGGGATCACTCTTCTCCGCGGCGTAGCCGAGGTACCGGGAGGTGCTGAGCGGATCCAGGTAGGTTGACGCGGTAACCCATCCCAGCTCCGTGGCCTCGAGAACCCCCTCCCTCTCCCTTATGAAGCCGTGGCGTATAAGCCACCTGACGATATCCCGGAGCATGTTCTCGACGTAGCGCCTGCTACGATACTGTATGCTCAGCAGCGTCTTGGCGAAGACGCTTATCAGGCCCTCGAGATCACCGGCCTCCCCGCTCGCCACCAGGGCGAGGGCGTGTATCCTGAGGCTCCTCTGGTTACCCAGCCTGCTCTCAACAGGCTCCGCGCCCCCCTCGATGTATCTCCTGGCCTCCGACGGGCTTCTCGCATCATATATGATCGATTCCCCTATATCGTCGAACCTGGGCCTCCCAGCCCTCCCAGCCATCTGCTTGTACTCGAAAACAGGTATACCCGCGCTATAGCCCCTCACCGGGTCATAGCGCTTGATCGAGACAAGCACCCTGCGGGCCGGGAGGTTTACGCCGGCGGCTAGAGTAGGGGTGGCGAACACGGCTCTTATAAGCCTCTCCCTGAACCCCTCCTCGACGACGCGGCGGGCCGCGGCGGAGAGGCCTGCGTGGTGGTAGGCGACACCCCGGGCTATGAGGGGGGCCAGCTTCTCGTACTCCCCCCGAGTCGCCTCCGACCTAAGCGCCTCCACGAGACCAGCCCTGCCACCCCCAAGCGTGTCCTGGGCCTCCATGTGCTCCGCAAGCCTCTCAGCCCATTTCTCTGCCCTGGAGCGGCTGTGGACGAACACGAGCACCTGGTGGCCCTGGGAGAGGCTGTGGAGGGCGAGCGTGACCGCGTTGTTGTAGACCCTGCCCCCAACCCTCTCGCTCCTCCCGTCCGCGAAAACTATTAGCCTGCGCCTCTGGTCATAATACCCCTCCACGAGCCTCACAGGCCTCCACGAGCTCTCCACGAGCCTAGCCCCCAGCCACTCGGCGAGGACGCCGGGGTTGCCTATCGTGGCGCTCAACCCTATGATCTGCGTCCCCGACCCCAGCAACCTAGCCGCGATCATCTCAAGCACCGGGCCCCTATAGGGATCACCCACGACATGCAGCTCATCGATCACGACGGCCCTGAGCCTCCCCAGCCACCCGGGCCTGTGGCGGAGGAGAGAGTCAAACCTCTCATAGGTCGCGACAACTATATCGTATCTCCCCAGCCTCTCACCCCTATCCACGTAGTCGCCAGTGGTAACACCTATCCTCAGGCCCAGGCGCTCCCAGACCCTTAGACCCATATAGATCTCGGAGGCGAGCGCCCTGAGGGGCACGAGATAGAATCCCATGCCGCCTCCATAGGCCGCCGACACCAGCGCAAGCTCCCCGACAAGGGTCTTACCGCTAGCCGTGGGAGACGAGACAACGAGGTTTACGCCGCGAAACAACCCCTCCCGCACAGCCGCCTCCTGGACAGGGTTAAGCTCCACGATACCCCTATCCCTGAGCACGCCGACACCGGGCTCCGGGAAACCCTCCGCCACAAGATCCTCCACACGCACAAACAACCACGCTCCACGAAACCAAGCATCACCCACTAGCACACCAACTATACTACCCGGGTTCAAAAAATGAGGGACAAGACCCTATTATACAGCTATCATGCCCCAGAGAAGACATATACAGGGAAGCCGGGACAAGACAATAACACCAGGCTACACAACGATATCGGATAAAACAACCAATATCATAGAACCCGCAGGACAACAAGGCCCCAGACAACTAGAGATACACGGCACAGCCTAAAACACCGCCCAGAGCCCGGGGGCGTGGAGAAAACGTCTTTGGAGAAGGCTAGTAGAGGATGAGCCTAACATTATGCTTCAACGCCTTCTCGCGGAGCCTGGTGGAGGCGCGGGCTCGGAAGGAGGCGAGAACCGGGATCACCTTCTTCTCCCTCCTAGCCTCCAGGTACTCCTTGACACGCACCAGTTTCTCTATATCCCTGGACCCGGGCCTGGTCTTGACCTCAACTATATAGATGGAGCCCTCGGTTTCAATATAGAGGTCTACCTCATACTTAGCGTTAACCACGTACCCGTACATCACAGACACCACCCTGTCGCCGTAGGCCTCGACCTCCCTAGTAATCGTGCCAAGCGTCTTATCCGACAACACGAGCTGTGTGAGAAGACCCACGTCCTGGCCCAGGGAGCCCAGCATCCTCTCATGCCTCCCAAGCCTCTCCTCATGCCTCTTGAGAACCTCCAGTATCTCAGCAAACTTCCTGTCATGCTCCTCGAGCCTCTCCATGATCTCGTTAAACTTCCTGTCATGCTCGTCAAGACGCTTCATGATCTCCACGAATTTACGATCATGCTCCTCTAGTTTCTCCCAGATCCTCTTTATCTCAAGCTCGAACTCACGGAATCTACGTTCATGCTCCTCGAGGCGCTTTATGATCTCGTTAAACTTCCTGTCATGTTCTTCGAGCCTCTGAAGGATCTCGTTGAACTTGCGATCATGCTCCTCTAGTCTTTGGAGGATCTCGTTGAATTTTCTGTCGTGTTCCTCCAGCTTCTCCCAGATCCTCTTGATCTCATTCTGGATCTCCACAAACTTCTTGTCGTGTTCTTCGAGTCTTTGGAGGATCTCGTTGAATTTTTTGTCGTGTTCTTCGAGGCGTTTCTCTATAGCCATAAACCTCTTCTCAGCATCCTCCCTAAACCTCCTAAGCTCACCAAGAACCTCGCTAAACCTACGATCAAAAACCTCAAACCTCTCAAAAATA
>JALVHX010000216.1 GCA_027028805.1 Desulfurococcales archaeon
ACCCTGTAGTGTCCCGGAACCTGTGAGGACTAGGAGCTCGTATAGCAGCACCGCCGGGAGCAGTGCGGCGAGCCTGTTCCCTATAAGCGGCCGCGGCTGGGTTGATGCCAGGTAGTGCTCTATATCTATCTCCTCCCCTGTTCCACGGGTAAGCGCTGCTGAGAGGTTTCCTAGAACCTCTCGCCTGGGCTCGGCATAGGCCTCTATGCTTATATTAATGAATACGCCGCTGCATGATACATTATACGTGGATGCCGGCTCCAGCCTATACGCGTTCAATGTATCGTTGATAACCATCGTGTGGAAACCGGCTCTGGATAGCTCTGCCGCAACGCTGTCGACATCGATCTCCTTCCCGGCCTTGACGGCGAACCTGTATAGTAGCGGCGCCTGTACACGGATCGCCAGGTGTTCGCCGATAATATAGATGAATACCCCTATCCTTGTGTCTAGGGGGGCCTTGTAGAAAAAGGCCTCGACACCGGCCATGCTCGCCGGGGTCGCGTTCCTCAGCTCGACTATCGCCGCGAGATTATAGGTTACACCTGGTTTATCTAGAACAACCTCCACCGCATAGTTATCATAGATCCTATAGAGAGCACGGGCCGGAGGGGCCGCGGCTAATTGGAGGAGCAGGGCGGCGATCAGAGCCGGGGCCATGATCCTTCTCGACAACGCTTATCACACTGCTTTATCTGCTCTCCAAGCCCCTTTTACTCTTACTACGCTGATCCAATCCATTGTCTCGGCATTGTGACGGTATGAAATAATGATAATTAAAACCATATGTGCTCTCGATGAATAGTCTTTGACGAGGGTTCATGCCTAGTATTAGCTACTTCACTATGCTAAGAAGAACCATGCGCCGCGGCCGGGGCCGTGGCTCGCCTTCTGTGCATGGCGTAGAGCGCCGCGGTCAGGGTTATGAGGGAGGCCGCGGTGAACCCTGGGACAACATAGGCTCCGCCGCGGGGGCCTAGTATGTGTACTAGATAGGCTACAAGTACTGTTACAGCCGCCGCGCTCATGTTTGAGAGGAAATTCACGGCCGGCACTGCTGATCGCGTATCTCCTGTAACCTCTACGGCGTAGCCCCTGATCAGGGGCTTCAGGATCTTCTGGCCCACCATGGGCAGGCTCAGCATTGTGAAGTATATTAGTGGGGGCATTGGGAATGCTAGGAGGGCTAGGGGGGCTATTGATACGTATGCCGCTGCCACGGTGTAGCGGGCGCCCCCGTGCTTGTCTGCGAGACGGGACACTATGATCGAGAAGACGAGCGCTAGATACCCCGCGTAGCTCCAATAGATCCTTGTGCTTCCCCTCCCCAGCCCGAGCTCTTGTCTCGCATATGCCATCATATAGTCGAGCATGAGGCCCCCTATACCGCCCGCTATAATGGCTAGCGGTATAACAGGGCCCATCGAGCGCAGCACTATCCTATATCCTCTTCTCCGCGGCACGGTGTTTCTTCTGCTGGGCAGGCCTGGGAGGAGAAGGTATAGGGCGAGGGCTAGGGCGGCGAGTATTATTATTGATAAGTAGTAGAGCGAGACGCGGCCCAGGGCCGGGGAGATGAGTGCTCCGAGGTATATGCCGGCGTTATATGCCAGGCTACCTGATACAAAGTATATGCTTAGAGCCGTGTTTCTAAGCCGCTCGCCCGCGCCCTCCACGGCCACTACCTGCATAGCCGGCCAGAGCAGGCCGGCCGCCGCCCCCTCTATTATCCTTATGAAGGGGTAGAGCGGGGTGTCGAGAACCATGTATAGTATGAGCGCGGCTATCCATAGAAGTATGGCTGTTGACGCGACTTCTCCGGCACGCCTTCTCCAAAGAGCCTCGCCAGCCACTAGGCTTGTGAGGCCGCGTGTCGCCATGAACGAGGCTGTTAGCAGGGATACATAGTACAGGCTCTCGTGCTCGAGCACATCGAATACTATCAGGGGCCTAATGATCCCTATGACAACCATTCCGGTGATAGAGGTTGCCAGTGCGAGGGCGTAGCTTCTAGTGACTATGTATTTCACCCGGTGTCCCCGCTTATCGTGGATACCTCGAGCCCGTTGACCACTATTACGAGGTTTGAGAGTATAACCGTGTTGTTCTCCCTATAAGGATGCCTGTAGACGTGATCCTCGGCCACAACCGCCACCACGTATACGCCGTCTCCGAGGAAGAGCGCTATATCCATAGCCCTTATATCGGCTGAGACCTCCACGCCCCGGCTCAACGCCCTATATGATACGTTCTCGTAGAGGGTCTGGTACCCTATGTATAGTAGTTTGCCCGAGAAACCGATCGGCAGTATGCCTGCAACGGGTTCTCCCAGGCTCCAGCTCTGGGGCCGCTGTTTCTCGGGGTCGCTCAGGGGGTGGGGCGGCTCTGTTTTCAGCACAAGTATTTCCACAGGTATATCTTCCCGGGGATCCGCGAAGCGCGCCGGGATCACGCCCTCGAAGACTATTCTATCTCCCCGTAGAGAGGGCTCTATGCTCCAGTTTATATACACGTTGAGCGAATCGATGACGAGCGCAACGGAGTCCTCGTCGTATGCAACCCCTATGGCGACATAGTTGTGGGCCGGGTCGAGTAGGTCGTCGCGGTGTCCCCAGTTGTGGGCGGCGTCGTTGTATATCATCTCATGTATTATGGCCGCTAGCTGTGAGCGGAGAAAGCTCTCGCTAGGCCTGCCTCCCCGGTACTCGACGAGGCCCACGCTCTCGCTCACCCCTATGCCCGTGTACCCCGCCATAGCCCATCTTATATGTGGGAGCCGGCCCGCTCTATCCCAGTGGCTTATATAGTTGTATCTGCTCATCTCCTCCGCGTGTCTCTGGGCAACCCCCTGGTCAGGGAAGAGCTTTAGCGGGGGCAGGCCGCGGAT
>JALVHX010000217.1 GCA_027028805.1 Desulfurococcales archaeon
GTATGGCACCGGTATAGGAGAGATGCTCCCCTGCAAGCCTCTCGACAACGCTTCTCACGACGCCGAGACCGGGCTCCTCGGGCAGCTCGGCCTGTATATTCAGGAGAACAGATATATTGGCGAGAACCGCGGCGGCCTCCACGTATCCCTCGACGGGGTTCCCGGCCCCCGCCCTCCTAGCCCTCTCAACGGCCGCGTCAACCCATCTGAGAGAAACCGGGTAGCCTATGGAGCGCAGATACCGGGCCGTCTCCGAGACAAGGCCCAGTATCTCCTCCGCCGCCAAGCGGAGCCTCTCGGCGGAGATGTTGAGGCCCATCGGGCCCGCCAGGTACACGTGCATCCAGTCGCGCACGGTCGCAAGCCTCGCCAAGGCTACCGCGGCGTTGTCTCCGTAAACGCTCATGCCGCGGGGCGATGTCGCGTTGGCTAGGACGCGGCGCGCGACGGTGTCGAGGGCGAGGGCCTGGTAGTACCTGTTATACATGTTGGCGGCCGCGTCGAGGCTCCAGGGATCCCGGCGAGCCGCCCCGGATACCCGGCTGAGAACAGACTCGACTATGCTCCTGTTCCCCCTGAACCATTCATCATATATCCCGGTATCCCCCTTCTCTCCCCGGATAGCAAGGTATGCGGCGAGGATATTATAGTAGGCCTGGAACGCTAGGCTAGCCGCCAGGTAGTAGTTGGAAGAATTAGCGGCCTCATCCGCCGCCCTCAGCCGGTTCTCCGCGACACTGATCTGTTTATAGACGTATTCCTCCAGGGGATCACCTGGCCCGGCGAGCCGCCGCGTCTCCTCCACGAGGAGCGAGGCGTTCCGCCTCATCTCGATATACGCCGGCTTGAAGAGGTTGTTGAAGAACCGTATCCGTTGATCCAGCTCCGGCGTCTCCACGGGGAGCAGGCGCTCGCCGGTGAACGCCTCGTATGCGTCATAGATCGTGTATACTGGTATGTATTTATCGTAGCGTTTATCATGGTAGAGCACTGGGTAATAAGGGGCTATGACGCGGCTGTACCCCGCCGCCACGGCCGCCGAGTACTTGGCCGGCAGCCCCGATATGTTCCCAACTATGCCTGAGGGAGAAAGTATCCCTGTGGCCGCGGTCTTCTCGAGGAGGAGGTCTCCCCTGAGAAGTATCATGAACCCTATTGTGAAGGGTAGCGTGGCGCTCGCCCCCTCCACGCTCACGTCCCTGGGGAACCTTACAAGGAAATCATAGTCTGTGAAGCGGAGGCCCAGGTAGAAGCACGCCAGTCTCGCCGCATACCTTATAGACTCCACGGTGTCTTTTCCCACATAGCTCCCGTTCCTATACACGTTGACGCGGCCGCTCCCAGGTGACACGGAGAGCACAACCGGTATAACGGTTCCTCCCCCGCCCCTGGATACCGCTAGGAGCCCCAGCCTGAGCGTGGAGGCGTTTACAGGGACAGAGTACGTGGTCGCCGCGTGGAGAAGCGAGATCGCTATGGCAACGGCCACGGCGGCCGACAACGTCTTCACAGCCAAACACCCCTCAACCTATATTCGGTGAACCAGCCGAGATAATAATATAGGTTGCCCGGCGGCGCCCCGGGCACGCGCTGCGGCGGGGGAGTAGACGAGCCTTGAGGCGTGGGGAAGCCCTGAGATGGTTGATGGAGAAGCGGGAGCAGCTGGCCAGGGAGCTCGAGGCCATAGACCAGCTGATCCAGCTGCTCGAGAAATGCGGCGAGAACGGGGGAGGCGGAGACATTGTCGTGGAGGAGAGGAACGGGTATACACGCATAGTGTTCCCACAGCCCCTGGAGCTTGACGAGATAAAAACCCTCTACATGGAGAAAAGGCTCACAGAGCTCTTCGATAAATCATATGAGCTCATACGCGACAGGAAAGGCAGGGTAAAAGGAGTGATCCTGGAGAAGCCTCCTTCAGAGAAAGCGTTGATAGAGCTGAGAAGCATGTACAAGGCGCTTGCATCGCCATAGGATAAGGGATACATGGGGAGACACGGGGCCCGCGCCTCCATGTAACACTGATAAATCATCGCGGCCCTACACGCGTACTCATCCTTGCCAGGTGTCTTCACCGACGCGGGCCCCTGTTTACCTGGTAATGCCGTGAACGGGTCTTTACTGTTTCCACACAAGCTTATCCGCTGCTATAGCTCCCTATTTATAGCGGCGCCGCAACGATATAATATTGTGCGGCCGCGGCCCCCGCGCCACAGGCCGCTCGGCTGGTGAGCAGGCCTTGACGGAGAACGACCTAGACTTCATAGTCCTAACCGAGACAGTTGACAAGATCGAGTCCGTATCCGCTAGAACACAGATGACAGTATACCTGGTCAACCTGTTCAAGCAGACGCCGCCCGCGATAATAGATAAGGTCGTGTATCTCCTCCAGGGCCGTCTCTGGCCGGACTGGAAGGGGCTCCCCGAGCTAGGCGTGGGGGAGAAGATGCTTGTCAAGGCTATCGCTATAGCCATGCATGCCCGCGAGAGCGAGGTCGAGGAGCTTCTCAAGAAATACGGGGATCTCGGCAGGGTCGCGGAGGTGCTGAAGCAGAGGCTGAGCCGGGCCGGCGGCATAGGCCTCCTCGCCTATATGCCGCAGGCCCGGAGGGAGAGGCTGACTGTATCAAAGGTGTATGATACGTTGGCCAGGATAGCGATGGTGCAGGGCGAGGGCAGCAAGGATATCAAGATCAAGCTCTTGGCGGGCCTCTTAACCGAGGCCGAGCCCAAGGAGGCGAAGTTTATTGTAAGGTTCGTTGAGGGGAGGCTACGAGTGGGTGTGGGAGACGCCACCCTGATGGACGCGCTCGCCATAGTCTATGGGAAAGGAGCCCACGCCCGCCCAGTGATAGAGAGAGCCTACAACCTCCGCCCCGACCTAGGCTACGTCGCGAAGCTATTGGCCACTCAGGGGCTGGAGGCGCTGAAAAAGCTCAAGCCCCAGCCTGGCGTGCCGATAAGGCCTATGCTGGCTGAGCGCGAAAGGGATCCCGCGGAGATACTGAGAAAGGCCGGCGGCCGCGCCGTCGTCGAGTACAAGTATGACGGCGAGCGCGCCCAGATCCACCGGAGCGGCGACAAGATATGGATCTTCTCGCGCCGCCTAGAGAACATAACCCATATGTACCCCGACGTCGTCGAGTACGCGCTCAAACATCTCCGAAGCAACGAGGCGATCGTGGAGGGCGAGATAGTCGCCTACGACCCCGAGACCGGGGCGCTCAGGCCCTTCCAGGAGCTGATGCATAGGAGGCGGAAACACAACGTGCATGTAGCCATGAAGGAGATACCCGTCAGGGTGTATCTCTTCGACCTACTATATGCTGATGGAGAAGACTACACCGACAAGCCCTTCCTCGAGAGGAGGAGGAAGCTGGAAGAAGTCGTAGAGGAGAGCGACGTGTTCAGGATAGCCGAGTACATTGTAACGGACAGCCCCGAGGAGCTGGAGAGGTTCTTCCTAAAGGCAATAGAGGACGGCGCGGAGGGGGTTATGGTCAAGGCTATACACGACAAGGCCATATACCAGGCCGGGGCCCGTGGATGGCTCTGGATCAAGTATAAGCGCGACTACAAGAGCGAGATGACGGACACAGTGGATCTTGTGGTGGTGGGCGCGTTCTACGGCAGAGGCCGCCGCGCAGGCACCTACGGCGCCCTCCTAATGGCCGCCTATAACCCCGACAACAACACCTTCGAGACAGTCTGCAAGGTGGGCAGCGGCTTCACAGACGACGATCTGGCGAAGCTCCCCGAGCTGCTCAAACCATATATAATACCCAATAAACACCCACGCGTGGTAGCGGAGATGAAGCCGGATGTATGGGTGGAGCCCGCCCTCGTCGCGGAGATAATAGGCGCGGAGCTGACCCTGTCACCGATCCATACTTGTTGCCGGGGACAAGTGAAGCCGGGAACAGGTATCTCGATACGCTTCCCAAGGTTCATAAGGTGGAGAACAGACAAGGGCCCCGAGGACGCTACGACGACGCAGGAGCTATTGGAGATGTATAAGAGACAGTTGAGGAAAATAGAGGCCTAGCGGATAAAACAAGACATTATTCCTCCAAGAGCTCTTGAGACACCGGCTTCCGGAGAAAAACGCTCCATATACGATAGCCTCTATATCCCGTATCCCATAAACCATATACCTGGTTAGGGTTCCCTAACAGGAAAACCGGGCGTGTAGGGGCGTCTATGGAGACGAGGGGTGGTGCGCGGTGCCCGTCATGGTCGTGTTTATAGGGGCGGCGGGAAGCGGTAAGACGAGCCTTGTCAAGGCTTATGGTGACTGGCTTGTAAAGGTTAATTTCCAGAGGGTTGCACGCGTCAACCTTGATCCAGGGGCCGAGCGTGTCCCCTACCGCGCTGTCTTCGATATACGCCGCTACTTCACTGTACGCGATATCATGGCTAAGTACGGGCTGGGCCCCAACGGTGCTTTCATAAAGGCCGGGGAGCTTATAGCTAGTATGGCCGACGAGATACTGATGGAGGATCCTTTCCGCGACCCGACCCGCTACGACTACGTGTTGATCGATACGCCGGGCCAGATGGAGGCGTTTATATTCAGGCCCGCCTCTTCGGCTTTCTTCGAGAAGCTCCTCGACCTCGCCAGCCTCGTGGGAATATACGTGATAGATGCCTCCGCGATAGAGGGGTTCGCGGACGCCGTCACGCTATGGTTCCTCGGCATACTGACGCAGATAAAGCTCGGGTTCACCATAATACCTATAATCAACAAGATAGATGCGGCGGGAGACATAGAGACTGTGAGGCTACTGATAGAGGAGCCGGAGAAGCTGCTGGAGAGGGCTGAGGAGGAGGCCGAGATAGGGCTCCTCTCGGACATCGCGCCCGAGCTCGTGAGGCTGGCGCTTAAGACCAAGCAGGCTCTGCGCCCAGTAGAGGTGTCGGCGGCCACGGGGAAGGGGCTGGAGGAGCTACACTTCCTGGTACACGAGGCCTTCTGCAACTGCGGCGACCTAACCTAGCGGCCTCCGAGACACTTTTCCCTATACTCCCTGTGCAGATCACGCTCCACAACTGGGCCGCGGGGCTCCTTCTCGGCGAAAACCCTGCCGTCGTAGAGCTTTATGGATACATCGGGGCTCAGCCAGCACTCCGGCGGCAGCCCCGCCTTTAGACATGTCTCGGCGAGAAAAGTCTCCGGGTCCCAGCAGTACTCCACGGGCACGCTGGGGAGCAGTGTCCCGGTGAACCATCCCCTGGAGGCGACGAGGCCGTGTCGTCCTATTATTATTTTCCCGGGGAGCTCCCTCCTATCACTGATATCAGGCTCATAGGGCTCCGAGAGAACAGAGACCTCGTAGACAAGGCTTTGCAGCTCCTCGGGGGATACCGGGGGGAAGCGGGGGTCGTTGAGCGCGGCCTCGAGCGCCGCCTTTATGGTTGCCTTCACCAGGCTATAGACCGGGGCCAGGAAGCCTATGCATCCGCGGAGCTCCCTCCTATCCCCCAAGGCCTTCTCTATTGTGACGAAGACCATTCCAGGCCTCCGCATTATCTCGGGCGTATCCTCCGGGGGCTCTATTATCCTCCCATGCGCGATCCTTTCCTCGACAGCCCTCCTAGCTAGCTTGACGAGGAAGACGCCGTGCTCCACCGTGAGCTCGTAGGGGTTGACGGGGGCCGCCACTAGTCCTCACCCCTCATCTCCTCATATATCTTCCTGGCTAATCTAAGGGTTTCCTCTATGCCCTCCCAGTGGCTCCCCATCCAGTATACTTTGCCGCACCGGGTGCAGAGCCAGAACCCGGTGTATCTCTCATACACCCTGCGGGGAACCTTGCCGCGGACAGCCTCCCTGGAGACCCTGACGAGCTCCCCGTTGCAGACAGGGCACCTGCTCCTGTCAAGGTCTATGTAGAGCCTTATACCGGTTAGGAGAGCTATGTAGGCGAGCCTCTCAGCCATATCATCCTGCTCCAACAATATGCTTCTAAGACCCTTTCTCCGGGCCCTGTTATGCAGCCCCCGATCCCTTGTCACAATTATCCTCCCATCCCTCTCAGCGATCCTCAGGATCCTCCAGTCCTCGATCCTCCTATAATACAGGGTGTCGTAGCCCAGCATCCTCAGCCACCGGGCAACGTTGCCCAGCATCGTATCCACTATGAACGCCGGCTCATCGCCCAAGCCCGTATCCCCGCCCCGCACAGTATTGATGATCCACAGGATCCATTTCACCCTAGCCTAGATAGGGTTTGTAGCCATACCCCCTCTTATATCGGTTGGAGGCGAAGACGGGTTAGAATAGATCACTGTTGCGTTAAAACACTGGCTGATGTGTTGGGCGGCGCCTCCTCTATCCCTGCCGCGTCTTCTCTACCAGGTGTTGGAGCAGGATATGCTCTGTAACTACTCCCGCCACATAGCCTAGCTCGTCAAGCACCACAGCGCCCCGGGAGTCTTTGCTCAGTATCATTTCAAGGGCCGTGGATACGGTGTCCGTTATCCTCAGCCTGGGTGGGCGGAACCGCATTATGTCCTCGACTAGGAGGTGGTGTATCCTCTCCTTCCGGTGCTTAGCGGGCACTATGTCCTGGAACTTGAATATGGCGTAGGCTATTTCCCTTATAGTTATATAGCCGACGAGCTCGCCGTCCTCGTCTACGACCGGCATGAACGATATATCGTTCTCCATCATGTCGTGGCGCGCCTTCAACACCTTATCCGTGGCCTTGAGGATCGGGGGATGTACATGCATTATATGCCTAACCTCTGTCTCATCCCCCTTGAGGAGCCCTATCACATGCTTCCTCGTCAAGACCCCCTCAACGTTCTCACCGGATACAACCGGCAGTATCCCTATAGATTTCTCCGCCATGACGCGGGCGGCCGAGAACACGTCTTCTCCGGGGCTCGTTGTAACAGGGTCGGGGGTCATGAAGCTGGAGACGTGGAGGTGGCTGGGCGTCGTGAGCCTCAGCCTCTCCGTGGCGAGCTTCAACACTATATCCCTGCTGGTGAGGACTCCTGCGAGCCTCTTAACAATCCTTCCCTCTACACGCGTCTTCTCCCTGACAACCAGTTTATCCATATCATGTTTCTCCATAACCTTGTAGGCGTGGTACAGGGTCTCGTTCTTATCCACCTCGGGGAAATCCCTCACCATTAGATCAGCTACTCTCACGGATACACACCTCCCGGCGCATCCAGGAGACTGGTACGCTACATAGGGTTAAATAAAAACACTTATCCAGCAGGGGGCATCGATGCCCCTATATGCTACTTCGGCACCACCACCGCGTATAATATGTCTCTCTCAGTGACTATTCCGAGCAACTCGTTGCTGGGCGTTGTGACGAGCACCGAGCCTATGTTCTTCTCCGCCATGATCCTGGCCGCGGCCTCGGCGTCGTCGTCGGGCCTCACCGTCGCTATCTCCCTCCGCATAACCGCGTCAACGGGTACGCGGAGTATCTCCCTTATATCTCCGGTCACCGTGTGGCGGAACGCCTCGTGTGTGCCGAAGAACCGGACTATATCCATCGCCGACACTATGCCGTATACTATACCGTCCTTTACAACCGGCAGGCGGCGGAACCCGTGGCGCACCATGGTCTCCATAGCGTCCCGTAGCGTGGCGTCAGCATTGATTGTTATCACGGGCGATGTCATGATATCCCTTATCTTAACCCCTATCTGGACGGCGTAGGAGAGATACTCCAGTATATCCTTCTCCGTCACTATACCGTATATCTTCTTATCCCTAGTGATTACTGGTAGAACACCTATGCCGTGCTCAACCATCTTGACGAGGAGATCAGATAGCTTCTCATCAATATACGCTACAATGGGCTCAGGGTTCATTATACGCTCCACGCTCTCCTTCTCAAGCGCAGAGTAGATGTTGTAGCCGTGCCTCTCCTCCACAGCCTTAAAGTATTCCCCGCCGCCGAGATAGTTGACGAGATCCATTGCGACGAGAAGGCCCTCGAGAAGCCCCGCGGTTGATACCAGGAGAGACCTATACCCCTTAGCCATCATCTCAGCGGCCTCTAGGAGAGGTGTCGAGGGAGAAACCGTTACCACCGGCTTCCTGGCAATAATCTCCAGCTCCTCCCTCTTCCTATAAATCCTGTCATCGAAATTGGGGGTTCCATCGCTACGAAGCCACCTATGCCTCTCAACCCGGCGCGGAACACCGCCTCTGACACGCCTACCCATACATACACCACCATCAAGCCTTTAGCCTAGCCCCATCCCCAAAGAGTCCCGGAGACGAAGAGGCCTCACTATGATCATATTTTGGCGCTAAGGCTAAATAAAATGGCGCCGAACAGCCGCGGCGCCGGGCTAAGGATAGGGCGA
>JALVHX010000218.1 GCA_027028805.1 Desulfurococcales archaeon
AGGGCCTCTATAAGGGTATTCGGGGGAGGCTTCTCCGACGCATTAGCCACCGGATCCGACCCCTTTTTATTGTACAGGTTCCCCTAGTTTTCAACAAAGGGAGACTGATGGGCGCGGCATTCTATGCATCTCCGTGAACCCTAGGTGTCTTGTATAGAAGTGTGTGGTGGTGTGGTATGGAGCCGCGGCCTAGGCTCGGCATAGTGGTCTCGGAGTTCAACTATGATGTCACTTATCTATTGTTGAACAAGGCTGTTAGCCACGCCCGCTTCCTGGGCGCCGAGGTTAGGTATATAGTGAAGGTTCCCGGCGTCTTCGAGATACCGTTGGCGGCTAAGAGGCTTGTTGAGAAGGATGATGTCGACGCGGTCGTAGCTCTGGGGGCCGTTATTCAGGGGGAGACGCGGCACGACGAGGTCGTTATGGGGCAGGCGTCGAGGAAGCTGATGGATATAATGATCGATTATGGGAAGCCGGTGGCGCTCGGCATAATAGGCCATGGCGCGACGAGGATGCAGGCGTTGGAGAGGGTGGATGACTATGCTAGGAGGGCTGTTGAGGCCGCCGTCAAGATGGCGTCTAGGCTTAAGAGGCTTGCTGAGACAGGCGGCGGCGGGGAGACCATTGTTATCGAATAGGCCTTGTCCTCGGCATCGATGAGGGTGTAACCATATGCCTAGGCTGACAGTGGTGGAGCTGCACGGGTACAGGGAGTGGACCGAGAGCCTGGGCCATGATCGTGAATGGATCATACAGGAGACGCAGTCCAGGCTCTACAGTATTCTCCAGAAGAGTTTTTCTAAGAGAAACGGGTTCGTTCTCCCCGTCCGCTACGACTACTTCATAGTGCTCGCTAACGGGATAGGCGAGGAGGCTCATCGGGCCATATTATTATCCTTCGAGTCGGAGGCGCCTGTCCCTATACGCGCGGCCTCGGTTCCCCACCAGTACCCGTTCACGGCGCAGCTTGAGGCTACGCGTCTATTGGCCAGGAGTCTCAGGGACTTTATATATATTGATGGAATAGAGGATCCCGTGGCGGTTGTCCACGTGGACTATAATAATATACGCCGCCTCACATACGAGACCAGCGTCTATGAGGCATATATGGTTGTTAACCGCGTCTATATATACCTCATGAACGTCGCCCAGCGCTACGGGGGGGTCGCCGCCTACCTGGGCGGAGACAACATCGTGGCGGTTCTCCCTGTTGAGACATATAGACAGTATATCGAGGCCCTGCCCGGGCAGGTGAAGGCCGGCGTCGGCGTATCACTCAACCCTAGAAGGGCCATGGAGCTCGCCTCCCACGCACTGGATGACGCGAGGAGGCGGGGGGCTAGGAGCCTCGTATACGTCGACGATGATGCTCCATGACTAGGACGAGGGCAGCTATAAATGGGCCGGCCCAGTAGATCGACGCCGAGAACTGGGCCGCGGATCCTCCCCTGCTAACGCTGTTTCCCGGGAGATCCAGTGTTCCCGTGTCCTGCGACGCGTTCACGGCTCCACGGGATCTCGTCTCTCCCTGCTTCTCAACGCCTTCTCCTCCCGCCCTATCAGCCTCTCCCTGCTTCTCAGGGGGGTTTCTCGGGGCCGTGTATGTATAATTGAACACCTCCTGATCCTCGACGTCGATGACATGGTTCCCGGCGTCTCGTAGCGTTGTCTCGAAGATGAAGACGGCGCTTATGTTTCTATCCCGGGGAAACAGGTCCAGGAGGAGCTTGTTTGCGCGGAGGCTCGTGTTTACGTAGCCGTTTCCCAGGGGCTGTGTGGATACAGGCGTCAGCTTGATCACCCTCTCGCCTCCGCGGCACCCTATGCATCGAGCCGAGGCGTATACATCTACGTAGCCCGTGTTGGCTCCGTCGCGGTAGGTTATCCATGCGGCGAGCTCCACGTGTTTACTCGTGTTGACATAGGTTATGCTGGCCCCGTGGCCCAGGATGACCGGTGGATGCATGTCATAGATCCTCGGTAGCGGGGGATACCTCGGCGCCAGCCCCTCTATTGTTTCGCGTAGACGCCCCACCTGAACCTCGACTATATAGCTCTCATTATCTATCCCGGGCCCCATCAACAGGTTCTCGGCAACCCCTACTCGGCCCCGGCCGGTTATGTTTTCGTGGCTCGCTATGAGTGTTTCATCGTAGAAGAGCCTTATCGTGGCCGGCACGGGCTCGCCGTATTCGTCTGTTATGTTTAGGAGGATGGTGTAGTTGTAGAGCATATAGCCACCTATATCCCCGAGATCCAGTATATAGTGGCCGTTATAAATTGGTAGATCCGAGAGCTTGGCGCCGGCCCTTATAGGGCTCCCCGGGTCGAGGTCAAGTGTTCCATATACGGGGTGCTTGATGAACACGTACAGCTTATCCGGGTCTGCGCCGCCTATGTATAGTACTGCCTCGCCGCCTCTACCAGTCGTGTTCTCCGCGACTATGAGCCCGGGATCCGGGTAGCTGTTGAGGAGACCATACTGTGTGGCAGCTAGATCGACGCCGGCCAGGGGACGGCCCTGCACATACACGTATATACGGATAACTCTCCCGCCGCCCGCGGCTCCCGGGGCCGCGGCAGGTGCAAGCGCTAGCGCTACGATAAGTATTGCCGCGAGCCTCTGCAAGCAACAGCACCCGATACAATATTATATCTTAGATACAGCCCCGGGTATTTTTGTTTCGATCACAGGCGGTGTCCCCACGTGTCTTTCTCATAGGTACAGGCTGTGGGACAGGTTTCCCGGAGCTGTATCGGATGGGGGCGTGGGGTAAGCTTATATATAACGCAACAGGAGACGCATAAACGCGCCTACTTGATAGGTAGGTGCGTGCTGGACGGAGGGTAGCTCTATGAGCGTGAACACGTATCGTG
>JALVHX010000219.1 GCA_027028805.1 Desulfurococcales archaeon
GTATGTGGCTGCGGCGCTATATTATCTTCCATATAGTGTCGGGTTCGACGCATATACCGGCTCTCTCATATAGCGATGCCGCCGCCTTATCCGCATCTTCAAGTATTTTTTCCTCATCCAGTGTTAGGACGCGGCGGTCTCTCATTATTATCTTGCCATCCACTATGACGTTACGTACATCGCTCCCCATCGCGGCATAGACCAGGTGGCTTATAGGGTTATTCATTGGCTTGAGATGCGGCTTCCAATAGTCAATAGTTATTATATCAGCCCTCTTACCCACCTCTATGCTTCCAACCATATTGTCTATCATCAACGCCTTGGCGCCACGGATCGTCGCCATCTCTATAACCTCCTCAGCCCTTATCGCCTTGGCGTCCAGTGTGCGGAGCGGCTGGAGGAGCGCGGCGTGCTTCATCTCGCGTACAAGGTCATAGTCGTTGTTGCTGGGCCCTCCATCTGTTCCGAGAGCCACGTTTACTCCGCGTCTCAGCATATCGCTTATACGCGCCGCGCCGCTGGCGAGCTTCATGTTGCTACAGGGGTTGTGGCTAACCGTTGTATGGGTGCGGGCGAGAATATCGATCTCCTCGTCAGTGACCCATACAACATGTACGAGGACAACGTTGGGGCCTGTCAGCCCCACCCAGTCGGCGAACTCTACGGGTTTCTTGCCGAACTTTGTCATGGTGTACTCGACGTCGGCCTTAACCTCGGCTAAGTGCATCGTTATACCCGTGCCGAGCTCACGGGCCTTCTCGCTCATCCTCCTATAGAGCTCCACTGAGACCGCTCCTGGCGTGCGGGGCCCGAACCAGACCCAGATCCTGTTGTCCCATCCATGATACTTGTTGTAGAGGCGCAGTGTGTCCTTGTAGCTCTTATCCCCGAGCTCTACGAGGCCCTCGTGGAGAATGTTTTCTTCAAGCGCATACCCCGTCATATCCATGACGTGGCGGGCCACCGCTGCTCTGATGCCGCTGCTATGTATCATCTCTATTATCTTGTCAGGCCCGTATCTCCCGACCAGCCCTGTCTCTAGAAACGCTGTGGTGCCGCTCTTAATCATCTCTAGCACCACCAGCTTAGCGCTCACCAGGGCCTCTTCCTCCCTATAGTTGCCCTGCAGGGGCCACACCCTGTCCCGGAGCCACGGTATCAATGGCAGATAATCGGCGCATCCCCTGAGAAGCCCCTGGGCGAGGTGTACGTGCGTGTTTATCAGCCCGGGCATAATGATCTGGCGGGATGTATCGATCTCGACATCGCTTTTACCATGATAATCCCTGTCAAGCTCAACTCGCTTGCCAACAGCAACTATTCTCCCATCCTCAACGGCCACCGCGCCGTCACGTATGACTCTTCTCTCCGGATCAACGGTTATGACCCAGCCTCCCCTGAGATATATATCCGCCATAGAACACCTCCCTCGGAACCGCCGGGTTGATTAATTGATGAAATTAATTATACGAGATATGTAATAAAATAGCCTATCCATCCTCCTCATGGATTCTCTATGTAGAAGGAAAGTATTCAAACCCCTTAGCATAGATCATGTGTATTAAACAGGGCATACGTCTTTTCCCGGGGAACACGGGGGTGCAGGGTCTTGTTCAGCCTTCTAGAGACGCCGCGCCTCCTCATAGAGGCCGCTCTAGGCAGGGTTAAAAGCGATCTAGTTATCAGGAACGCGGCGCTCGTCGACGTCGCCACCGGCGAGGTGCTGGATAAGGCGTCTATAGCAGTGTATAGGGGGCGGATAGTCCGGGTCGGCGTAGGGGAGGGCCTTGAGAAACACGTAGGCTCCAATACATTGGTTGTTGACGCAGGCGGCAAATACGTTATGCCGGGTTTCATAGATACCCATGTACACATAGAGTCGAGCCTGTTAAGCGTAACCGAGTTCTCGAAGCTGGCATTGATCCATGGCACAACAGCCGTCGTCGCGGATCCTCATGAGATAGGCAATGTGCTCGGAGCCGAGGGCGTGAAATATTTTATAGAGGAGAGCAAGCACACGCCCATGCGTGTATTCTTCGAGGTGCCCTCCTGTGTGCCCGCCGTCGACCCCTCCTATGGCCTCGATACTCCGGGAGCCATAATAGATTCTGGCCAGGTAGCTGTGCTGATGCATGATCCCTCCATAATAGGGCTTGGAGAGGTCATGGATATATTCTCGGTGCTTGACGCCAAGACAGAGGTTCTGGTAAAGATCGCGAGCGCCCGGCTCGCGGGGAAGATAGTTGACGGCCACGCCCCAATGCTTCGCGGGGAAAAACTCGATGCATACATAGCGGCCGGTGTCTCATCGGATCACGAGACAACTGATCCCGAGGAGGGCTTGGAGAAGCTTAGGAAGGGAATGTACCTGATGCTCCGGGAGGGAAGCGCATGGAAGGATCTAAAGAAGCTGTCGGAGATAGCTCGGAGAAACATTGACTGCAGGCGGTGTCTTCTCGTAGCGGATGATATAAGCGTCGAGGATCTCGTGGAGAAGGGGTACATGGACTATATAGTGAGCCTCGCCATAGAGTACGGCGTCGACCCGGTCAAGGCTATACAGATGGCTACGATAAACCCGGCCGAGCACATAAGGCGCGACCACGAGATAGGGATCATAGCTCCCGGCAGGTACGCGGACATAGTCATTTCGCCCAGCATAGAGAAGATCACTGCCGAGAAGGTTTTCGTAGAAGGCGAGCTCGTTGCGAACAACGGCTCCTTCACAGGAAAAGCCGGCGGCTACAAGTACCCCGCCAAGGCATACAACACGATAAACGTTGCACAGCCACCTAAACCAGAGGATCTAGAGCCCAGATACCCCGTGGATGGAGAGGTAACAGTCAACGTGATAAAAGCCATACCCGGAAGCGCACTCACCGGCTGGGAGAGACACAGGCTGAGAGTGGAGAACGGCGTGATACAGCCCGATCCCTCCAGGGACATAATAAGGATCGCGGTCATAGAGAGACACCACGCCACAGGCAACATAGGCCGCGGCTTCGTAACCGGGTTCGGGCTAAAACGGGGCGCTGTGGCCCAGACAATAGCGCATGACACCCATAACCTAATAGTGATGGGGGCCGACAGCAGGGACATGGCTGCTGCCGCCCAGGAAGTGATCAGGAGCAGGGGCGGAATAGTCATCGTCGCCGACGGCGAGGTGCTCGGCAAAGTCGAGCTACCAATAGCGGGCCTTGTCAGCGATAAACCCTATCAAGAGGTATACCGCGAGCTCAAGAACATAGAGAACGCCGCATCATCTCTAGGAATAGACTTCGCCAACATGCATCTAACACTAGGCCTCATCGCGCTACCGGTGATCCCGCAGCTCAGGATAACAGATAAGGGGCTCGTGGATGCCGCTAACGGGAAACTAGTACCGCTTGTCGTCGAGCACGAAGAGAAATAAATTAATTATTTTTTTATTTTCCTATCCTTATCCAGAAAAATGTTCACTATAAAAATATACTTATCTCTATATATATCCGGTTTATTAAATAATCACTAAACATATTAAAGACAGAGCTATAATGTTTATCGTATATATAAATAAAGCTTAAATTTCGCCCTCCTATTGATATGTAGTAATGTGGGGTGATTGTGGGTATGAAGCCCGTCCCATACGTAATAATACTAGCTATACTCCTAGCTATTGCTCCCACCCTAGCACCGGTATCAGCCGCACCAATAACAGGTAATCAGTTGACAAGCGACCTGGAGCTGACAAAGGGCGGTGGATGGTACGAGTCCGTTAACGGTATACTGTCGTGGTTCCTAGACGCCGTGTATGGATCAGGTGCCAGCGACTACATGTACGATACCGGTACATCGAGGATCTATAGGTACGTTGGTACACAGTATATCGGCGGATACTTCGCGTGGGATCCCGGGCTCGACTGGGGGACAGACGCTTATATCACGACGTATAGCTACGCCTTCAACTCCTACTGGTCGATAATAACGATATTCTTCGATGGATACAGCAGGCAGGGCGAGACCTTCGACATGGTGACCGATATAACCGTGGCTAACACGACAGGCCTCTTCCCCGGCGTCGACACAATGCTTTATGCGACCGCTATAGGGTTCGACAACGAGAGCTGGACAAACAATACCCCGATATTCCATAGCGGTATCTACATGTTCGACATAACGGACAACGATATACTGAACGTGCCCGACAGCTTCGGTGACGGCTACTTCGATATAAGCCTAGACGTTGCAAGAGCCATGTTTGGAGGCGATGAGAACGTCTCCGGCATAGCCCTGACGACGGTTGCATGGAACGGCACCAACCCGTTGGCGGCAGGATTCTTTGTATACAATTACAGTGGATATATAATGGAGTGGCCGATCGTCTTCAAGTTCGGTGTCAACGTGACAGCCGGCTACGAGGCCGCCAATTTCGATATGCCGGTGCTCTACACGGGCTACTCAGAGGCCTGGAGGCCTGTGCGCTCCTTCGTCTACAACGGCAGCCTATGGCTGGTCGGCTATCACTACGTTAAGCTTGTTAACGAGACAGTTAACCCAGCGTACTACCTGTTGACACACTACTTCATAGCCGAGGTCAACATGAGTGATCTATCGTTCACACACTACTACCTGATACCGGCGACGACGGGCACGAGCTTTGTATCGGCATTGATGCTGTTCCCCTACACAAACATCTTCTACCTAGCGGGAGAAAATGACCCCAGGTTCTGGGACAACATGGGCGTATACTTTGACGAGGACACCGCAACCCTCTACATAGCGGGCTACGGAGCCGACGCAAGCGGCAACTATACGGCGAGGATTGTGGCCTTCAACCTGACAAGCGGCGCCGCGATCTGGGGAGTCAACATAGGCAACTCCTCCTCGACGAGCATAAACTTCGCCACCGGCATCGACCTCACATACGACAGCTGGGGCAACGAGTACCTGGTGGCCACGGGCAGCATAGACTATGAGAAGACAGGGAACTTCACGGGCCTCAACGTGTTCTACGCCGTGCTCGACAAGGCTACCGGAGACCTCGAGTACCTAATGATGGTGGGCGGAAACGCGACCGATATAGCCGCCGACCTAGCCCATATAACGGCCAACATAACCTACTATGACGCCGGCACAGACAGCTATGTATCCAAGTACGTGATAAGGCCGTTCTACACTGCACTCGTAAGCAACAGCGAGACATTCTACATACGCAACGTCACAGCAGACTACGAGGCAGGGACGCTCAGCCCCGCCAGCCTATCCAGCAACAGGCCAGTCCACAAGGCCAGGCTAGACCTCAAGATACGCCATGTGCCGGGCGCGGTGAAGCATGAGAAGAAGCTCGTGTCCACGCCCACCGTGACGCCTCTACAGTACCTCGTGATGTACGGTGCACTGCTCCAGCCCGGCCTGCCGCCGGCAACCGATATAACAGTATCCTATGAGCCTGCCGACGGCTTCTATCTATGGAGGAGCTCGACAGAGTATGTGCTCCTCAACATATCGGCGGTGCTCACCGAGAACTGGACCGGCGAGCCTCTCAGCGGCGTAGAGGTCGCGCTAGCCCTCTACAACTACACGCTACACGAGTACGTTATAGTGGACACCCAGGTAACCAACAGCACTGGCGGCGTGTTCTTCCAGTACAATGCCACCGAGCCCGGCTGGTACAACTTCGAGGTAATATTCTTCGGCACAGTGTTCCATTACCGCGCCTTCGAGTTCTTCACAATACAGCTGGCCCAGTACTGGATCAACATAAGCATCGTTGATTACCCGTCATGGGTATACACGCTCTATGATGACTACCTTGACAGCGTCAACATAACGGTCAAGCTGGAGCTCGTAAACATGACCAGCGGAACACCTGTGGTGACGCCGCTAGCCAACCAGTCAGTGATACTTGACATGTACATAGACCCGTTCGTACAGGCCATAATATTCAACGACTTCGGCGCAACTCTCCCGCTCGGATGGCTATACGATAACGGTATATACTTGACACCCCACATAGTGAGGACTAACAGCAGCGGATACGCAACCTTCGCGCTCAATAGAAGCAACAGTGTAGCCGGGTACCTGTTATACTGGTACAGCCACGACTACAACTTCAGGATAGTATACCCCGGCAACTCGACGCTAAAGTACCCGGAGAACATCACTGATTCCTTCACAATCTCGTCGAACCTAACACCCACAAGGATAACGTTGCTGACGCCAAGCCCCGTGCCCTCCTCCGTCGAGGTTGGCACGGAGCTCAACTTCACGGTAAAGATAGAGTATAGCCACGACGGGTTCACGACAACGCACCCGGTGCCCGGGGCATATATGAGGCTGTACATATTCATGGAGAAGCTTGACGGAACCGAAACGACGTTCTATGTAGAGAACCTGAGCGACGCCGATGGCTACGCCAGCTTCGTCTTCAGCGCGCCCGCCGCCGGCAACGCGACTATATGGATAGAGTTCAACGCACTCGTCAGCGATTCATGGTGGATCACTAACATAGGAAGCGATCCCATGTACAGGTATCTATTCGAGGACTACACGCTCGGCAACTACACCATAGAGGTAACTCCGATCGCGGTCAACGTGACGGCGATCCAGGCACCGCCCACCAGCGCCAGTGTGATCGATATACTTGACGAGAGGTTCGTGATAAGCGTTGTGAAGAACGACACAGGCGATCCGGTCCAGTACGCGGTGATATGGTTCTATGTGAACGGAGAGCTGGCCGCAGGCATATATACTGACGAGAACGGGCTCGTAAACGTCACGGTCTACGACCTACTATATCTGAGCAACTCTACGAGGTGGGGCGGCCTCTTCCTGGCTAGTAACATAATCAACGCCAGCAAGCTGCCCGAGGAGGGCACGCTCAACATAACCTGGGTGTTCAACGGCACCAAGTATATACCGAGCGTGCCGCCGACCCTAGACTACTACGGCTTCACCGCCGTGACGGGAGGAGGCAGCCACGAGTACCTGATAACGTTGACGAAGGCCGATGTAACGCTAGAGTTCTACAACGTGCCCGCACTCTTCAACGTGACACAGGCCTACACCATAGGCGTGAGAGCGCTGGCTGAGGGATACCTGCTCGCAGACCTACCAGTAACAGTTGACATAGCTGGCACACCGGTATCGGTGACCACGGGTGCCGCGGGCACAGCCACAACGCCATCCTTCAGGTTCGACACCCCCGGCAACAAGACCATCACAGCCAGCTTCGCCGGCTCCACATCCCTCAACACCGCCAGCACGAGCATCGAGGTACCCGCCAAGTGGTGGACCAAGACAGACATACTCGAGGACCTGACCAAGGTGGTATCATACAACGACACCCATGTCACGATAACACTGTACGCTAGGGTAACCGGCCACAACTTCACCAGCGGCACCGATGTACCATTGGCGGGAGTGCCCGTCGACTTCTACTACATAGGAAGCCTAGTATACCTAGGAAGCAACACCACCGGCAGCGACGGAATAACTAGCTTCACGGGAACCGTGCCGAGAGGCGGCGAGGTGAAAGGATTCCGCGCCAACGCAGGCGAGACCGATACAACACAGAGCAGCGGCGACGAGATATCGATACTAAGCCTGCCAGGAGACGTCCTGACACGCCTGGCGCCGGCGCCCGAGCCGCCGGTGCTGCCGCTACTGCTCCTGCTGGCGGCGCTACTGATAGCGCTACGGAAGAGAAAGTAGACGCGGGGAAACAAACGATCATGGTATAAATCCAAAACCTCTTTTTTCGCCACACTTCTTTTATTCTGCCGCGAATCAATGGCATTGATATATAAATACATATCAAGCCTAAAGTTAACTACTAGAATATACTAACAGAGAGGTGTATAGTTTATGAAGACCCCATATGTACTAGGCTTGGTAGCAATATTGATGCTGGCACTGCTTCACTCCCCACACATAGCCTCAGGCGAAGACAACGGCTCTATAGGGGTATTCTCCGTAATAAGCAAAACAGCGATCGTATCCTGGACATATTATGGCAAGAGCCTCATAGTATACAGCTATACCTCCAACGGAAACCTATATACAGGCGTGATCGATGTCGGCGCGCAGAAAACAGCCTATGCACAGATCACCGCAGACCACTTATTAGTACTACCCATACCGCTTGGAGACGACTACCTGGTAGCATACACTGTTTTCAGCACACTATATATAGGCAGAACCGGGAGCGGCGAAGGCGTAGAGCTCTTCGTATCGAATCCACGCGTCATGGCTGCTGAAAAGGTTGGAGACAACGTGTACATAGTGTTCGATACACGCGACGGCATGCTCCTAACAATATACTATGGAGGCAAC
>JALVHX010000220.1 GCA_027028805.1 Desulfurococcales archaeon
AGCCCCAGTAACAGGGAGAAGATCATAGTAGAGGCCGTGAAGCCGGGAAGCGTGTTCCAGGGCGAGCTCGTCTTCCACGGCCTCACACTCGACGAGCTAGGCCTCCTAGCCATAGCGATGAGGCTTCACGAGAAAGACAAGCCGATCCTCATGGGCAGGTTCAAGTACAGGGGCCTCCACGTATGCAGGGGAAACATGGCCGTGTTCACAGTGTTCGGCCGGGTAAACCTGGAGGCCGTGGAGCTAAGAGTCCCCGCCACGAGGAGAGCCCTGGAAGCCTATAGAGATGTTACCGGAGAAGAACCCGAGGAGAGGGGAGGCGAGAGGATCTATGCCGGCGAGATCCTCGGGAAGCTCATAGAGGAGGCCGCGAAGACAGCCGGGGAGAAGTACAGAGACCACCTGCCCCCCGAATCCTTCGACGAGACAATGATCCTCGAGGAGATATGGGGAAGGGAGAACAGGAGGAGGTGGTGCCGGTGTCCACGATGAGCCGGGTAGATGAGTGCGAGAAGCTGGCGGAGAAGGTAAACAGGATCCTCAGGGATAAGGGGAAGGCCCGGTGCATAACGATATGCTACGCATCCGACGACACACCCCTGCCCCCAGGCGAGTGCCCCGGCGGCGCCGGGGAGAAAACAACTATGCTATACATAGTCCTCGAAGAAGACGCGGGGGCCGAGGCAAGGGAACTGCTCGCAGTGCCCGCGGAGAAATGGGCGATGAAGGCCTGGAGAACACTGGCGGCGATCAAGGCGGTGACCGGCAGGGGAGCGATACAGGATAACCCGGTGCTGGACAAGCTCTACAGCATAATCGTTGAGGCCGGCTACGCCCCGATAATACCCCACGAGGACGGCTTCCCCGGGAGGGGTGAGGCGTGAGCGGGGAGCCGGCGGCCGGGAGAATCTATAGGGCCCTCGCCATACCCAGGCTGTGCGGGGGCAGAGAGGTCTACGTCGAGGAATACGATGCGGAGAAGTATAGGGAGCATTGGCTATCCCTCCTAGACCTGCTCGGAGAAGGCCTGGAGAAGCTCGCGGAGTTCCTGGAGAAGCTCGGCCTAGAGGAGAGGAGCGATGAGAAAGCACTGCTCGCCGCAGACATACTGGCATGGATGATCAGGGCGCCCGCGTACCTGGACATAGTGGAGAAAACAGTGCTCTCACCCTACAAGCTCTACATATTCACGCTAGCCTACACGCTCATAGAACGCTACAGGAGCGAGTGGCTGAGAGAGCTGGGAGCGGGCGGAGAACCCACATTATACAGCTACATAGCCTTCTGCACCGGGCTCAGAGACATAGAGGGCATCGATAAACACATCTGCAGCTTCCCCCTCAAAATGATCGAGCACGCCGACAAGATACAGAGAGAGCTGGCCGAGACAATAGGAGAAGACGAGACACCGCTATGGCTATACCTCATAGGCTACCCAGCCGACACACGGCCAGGCTACAACTCCACAAGCCTAATAGTACACAGCCTCCTCGTCTCAGGGCTAGCATGGGCACTCGCCGTCCAGCAGGGGAGAGGAGACCACTACCTCTACCCCCTCGCAGGCCTCCTCCACGACATAGGGAAGCCCCTCAACCCCCGCCGCCACGTATCCGCCACAACAGAGTATCTCCGAGACACAGGCAACAGGCTCTCAAGAAGCCTCGAGAAGATACTGGGCAGAGAACTCTACGAGAAACTCATACACCTCATAGAGACACACCACGGGGGAGCCGGCGAGGAGACAAGGCCCCTAGTGGAAGCGGACAGGCTGGCCGCGCGGGAGAGAAACACCGAGCTAGTTAAACTAATACTAGGCAAAGACATAGCAGGCCTGGCGGAGAAAACAGGCCTCCCCGAAAACGAGTTCCTCGAGAAACTCTACGAGAAAACGGGGAGAAAAACATGGGAGCTATGGGACAGGATCGGGGATGAGAAGATCAAGGAGCTAACTGAGAAATACGCCAAGGAGACATGGGGCCTGAGACTGGAGAAAAACCTCGAGCAGCTCAGAGAGAAGAAAAGTGGAGAAGAGACAACAAGCATCTACGGAGTCCTAATAGACTTCAGCGGCATACAGAGAAACATAAACAAGAGCAGAGACCTATCCGTCATGGCCGCGTCCAGCTACCTCATAGACACCGCCCTCATGGCCATCATACCGGCAAAGCTGAGAATAGAGAAACGCGTCCCACTAACATCCTTCATCTACTACAGCGGCGGCAAAGCACTACTAGTAGCCCCGGCCAAGGGAGTAGAGGATATAACCAGCTACCTCATCGACGAGCTCGAGAAAGAGATACAGGAGCTCACAGGCACAGACATAAGGATCATAGCGGTGGCGGAGCCCTTCACACCCGACTACATGGAGCTGGACAACAGGCTCGCCGCGAAAGCCGCGGCCGCGAAAATGACCAGGGAGCCCGAGGCCGCCCTGCCCGCGCCAGGCATGCATAAACAGTGCAGCCTATGCGGAGAAAACCCCGCCCAGGCAGTGATAAGGATAAGGGACGAGACGAGGCCAGTGTGCCTCCAGTGCCTCTGGAAGAGGACTGTGGCCAGAGAAATACTCTACGTCTCGACAAGGCTCGGAGCCAGCATAAGCGTTGACGGAAAAGAAACTGTGCTGAGAGAAGCCCTGGAGAACCTGTTCTTCAGCCAAGAACCCGGCGGGGAAAGGGATGGTGACGGAAAGAGTCTCGACGAGTTGATGGATTACCTTATAGAATATATAGCTGGCATGGTTCTCCCCTACAGGCATGGCGGCAAACAACTCAACAAGCGGCAGCTCAACTACGCGGTGATAAGCA
>JALVHX010000221.1 GCA_027028805.1 Desulfurococcales archaeon
TAGTGGATGTGGGCGCCGGGCCTGTAGACGTGTATCAGGAGGGCGGCGTAAACCCAGTTCTGGTATAGGGTGCGGAGGTTTGTGCGGAGACTAGTGTTTATCGCCGACAAAGCCTTCCTACCATACTCGCCCTCCCCTATCCTCCCCCGTAGGAAATCATGTGTGTATATAAAGAGTTTCTTCACCAAGTGCCTCTCCGGCCCGGCGAGGAAGCTCCCGAACTCCCGGGAGAACATGGCGCGCGTAAACCCGTAGAGGCCCAGCACGCTCTCAACAGTTCCACGGAAAACCCTTATCCACTCCCAGGCCTCCCGGAGAACACCCGGCTCCACGAGACAGCGAACCATGCACTCCGCAACCCTCTCCTCGCCCCGACACCTAGCAGCACACTCCTCCGCCACAGCGAAAGCCTTCGCATCAGCCATGGCGAGACACCGCGGCCGCGCGCCGGCACCCCGTTGCCTGGGGAAGCATCTCGATCAGATACTTGATCTAGTATACCCCGCTATAAGGGTATTACCCGTGTCCCCCAGAACCATTCCATGAAACAATGCTTATATACACTGATACAATTGTTTAACCATATCCATACCCGGGGACCCGTTCCCCCTGGGGAGAGAAAAATCGTCTCATAGTCTCCGCGGCCGCCCCAGGCGCTCCGGGCCCCGGTCTCCCTCCCGGGATGCATTGTCTAGTGATGGGCATGGTTTATCTCACCGGTGTAGAGGGGTGTGGAGGGGCATGGTGCGTGTCTTGTTGATAAACGGGTCTCCGAGAAAGTATGGCGGAACCTTCAAGCTTCTCCGGGTAGCGCTCGAGGGTGTCAGGGACGCCGGCGGAGAGGGCGAGATCATCCACCTGGTGGACTATGATATAGGGCCCTGCCGCGGCTGTGTCTCGGACAATATTCTCTCGTGCAGATACCCCTGCGTTGTCCGCGACGACTTCAACAGGCTTGGGGAGAAGATGCTTGAGAGCGACGCCTACGTCTTCGGCACACCTATATACTGGTACGGGGTCTCAGGCCTCATGAAGAACCTTATCGATAGGATGACGAGCTTCGAGAACATGATATTCCATACCGGCCGCAGCCTAGTGGAGGGAAAGAACGCGGGCTTCATAGCTGTGGGAAGCGACAGCGGCTCCATAATGGCGATAGCCTACATGATGGTTGTCATGAACAGCATGGGCATAAACATTCCGCCATGGGCCCTGGCATACCACCACACACCAGGGGATCCCCTCGACGACGAGCAGGCTGTGAGGGACTCCTATAACATAGGATACAACCTCGTGGAGGCAGCGAGAAGGATAACGCCGAGCACGGTATGGTACCGGGGCGAGGTGAACATAGAGGAGCTCAGGGCCGCGGCCGCCATAGACGCGGAGGAGATGAAGAAGAAACAGTACCCGGGCCGCGCAGAGGAGCTTGGCCTCGAGAAGGAGGAGAAGAGCTGAGAACACTCCACGTATATAGGCGGGGTCTCTCCCGGCCGCGCCGCTATCCCGGGCGCGCAGAGCCTATATATTATATCCACCTGTATAGATACGTCTATGCTATGCGGCGCGCAGGAGCGGGGCTCGGCGAAAGGGGATTGATGGGGCATGAACAGGTACACCATGTATATACTGGCGGCGATCCTCCTGGTCTACGCGGCGGCCCCCATGGTAGCCTCAGCAAGCACCGTTAAGCCAGAACAGTTCGCGGCCAAGCTAGAGTCTTATCTAAGAGACAAGGACATGCTTCCCTCAACAACGTTCCCCAGCTCCGTCCGAGTCCTCCCCCTGCTCCCCGGCTGCCGCCTAGACGTGGCGGGCGTCGTCGAGGGAGAGCGCGGCGCGCCCGTCTGGCTTATAAGCGGAATAGAGGTGGCCGGCCGCAGCTTCATGAGCTATAGGAGCGTGTCGTGGCCAGTATATAATCTCTCCAAGGCCCTGGACAGGGTTTTCAGCGACGAGGACATGTATAGTGTTGCCCGGGAGACGTTCTACGCCACCCTCATGGTTATGAGGGAGGGTGTCCCCGAGAACACCTATGACCCTGTTAGGCCGCCGGGCATCCTGAGGATAGATATCCCCACAGAGTACTCGGATCTCATCAGCGTTGTTAAGCCGGAGCTCCTCCTGGTCATGATAGGGTTCACGGACGAGAACATTACGAACGTGAGGGGCCTGGTGGCGATATATTATTTCGCGTTCATAGCGAGGGTTGTGTTGGAGAACGGGTTCCCTGCCCAGGCCGTCTTCGTTGTAGCGGTCGCGGTCGACCCCGACGGCGTCCTCTACAAGGGCATGGGGAGCGTCGGGGCATACGTGACCCACGTGCTCGTTGGAGGCGGCACGGGCTTCGGGTTCTTCCAGGTCCTCCTCCTCTACGGCGGGATAGGGGTGTTCCTGACCGCGGTGTCACCTATACTCAAGCCCGATGACAGGGACAAGTATTATCTCGTATTATTCGCCATGCTAACCCTACAGCTCCTCTCCCTCGTGATACTCGTGGCGGCTACGAGGACGAGCGTCTACACCGCCTTCGGCGCCGCACTATATCTCAAACAATGGCTCGTCTTCCTCCTAGCGCTCTGGCTACCCGCATACCTCATGGCCGCCTACTACTACTATAGCAGCGGGGAGGAGAGGGAGGAGGAGCCTGTGAGCGAGCTGTTGCTGACGCCTGCCGGTGTGCTCATGAAGGTTCTGCCGATAGTATTGGCGTTGATGTATTTCCTCACAGTGCTCATAATACCCGACGCGGTGCTGCTCTGGCTCTCAAGCTACATGGGCGCCGAGGCCTTCTACGTGTTCTTCC
>JALVHX010000222.1 GCA_027028805.1 Desulfurococcales archaeon
CGCAGACTCGTCCCGGGAGGCCTGGGAGCCATGCTTGAGCTCATACAGCTTCTCTGGGAGAGAATGGGGCTCAGCTCGTTGACGCCCGGCAACGTAGCGATGATCGTGGTCGGCCTGGCGCTGGTGTATCTAGCGGTTAAGAAGAACTATGAGCCACTAATCCTCCTCCCCATAGGGATCACGGCCGTGCTCGTCAACCTGCCCCTAACAGGGCTGGTGGAGCCAGGTGGCCTAGGCGAGGCTGGTTTTCTCTACATGGTTAAAAAATACCTCATAGACACCGAGATAGTCCCCCTACTGATATTCCTCGGCCTAGGCGCTCTCACCGACTTCGGCCCCATGCTGGCTAACCCTAAGAGCCTCCTTCTAGGAGCCGCGGCCCAGATAGGCGTGTTTGTCGCCATGTTCACGGCGCTCGCCCTCGGCTTCAATCTATGCGAGTCCGCCAGCATCGGGATAATAGGGGGAGCCGACGGCCCCACCACTATATATTTGACCGTGGAGCTCGCGCCACACCTGCTAGCCGCAACGGCCGTGGCGGCGTACTCGTATATGAGCCTGGTCCCATTGATCCAGCCGCCCGTGATAAAAGCGCTCACAACGCGTGAGGAGCGGCGGATAAGGATGAGGCAGCTCCGCCCGGTATCGAGAACAGAGAAGATCCTGTTCCCCATAACGGCGTTGATCATTATAGGCCTGCTTGTGCCGAGCGCCGCGCCGCTCGTGGGCATGATAATGATCGGCAACCTCTTCAGGGAGTCCGGCGTCGTGGAGAGGCTGAGGAAGGCGGCCAGCGAGGAACTGATGAACATTGTCACGATATTCCTCGGCCTAGGAATAGGATCAACTATGGTGGCGGATTATTTCCTGAGAACAAGCACACTGCTCATACTCGCCCTCGGCGTTGTCGCCTTCGCCTCAGCCACAGCCGCAGGCGTCCTCTTCGCAAAATTGATGAACATCTTCTCGCGGGAGAAAATAAACCCGATGATCGGGGCGGCAGGCGTCTCCGCCGTGCCCATGAGCGCGCGTGTCGTACAGAGGCTCGCGGTAGCGGAGGATCCCGAGAACCATGTGCTGATGCACGCAATGGGCCCCAACATAGCGGGCGTAATAGGAACCGCCGTGGCGGCGGGCGTGTTTCTCAGCCTTCTCAGGAGAAGCGGCGAAGCATGCATATCCAGCGCCGCGGGCCCCACCCTATGGGCGGGCCTCGAGATAACCCTCATAGGCATCGGGGTGGTGTTCGCGGTTCTAGCTCTTCTAACGATAGTGATCATGGGCTTGGAGAGGATACTGTATAGGGAGAAGAGGGGTGCGAGAGAAGCTGCCCCAAGCCGTGAGGAGGAACAGGTTGTTGAAGAAGGGAAGGCGCCTATAACTGCTGGCCAGGGCGGGTTATCGCCCGAGGAGGTAAGCATTATAGTCTCCGCCATAGCAGGGTTCGCCGAGTACAAGGAGAGGAAGCTCGGGGAATACACTGTGTTCAGGGAGTTCCCGCCTCTCAGGAAACTATTGCCATTGGCGGGGGTATTCTTCCAGGCAACCCTCAAGGTGTCTATAGGCGGGGCCGAGAAAGAGGTTAGGGTTAGAGAGCTCCCAGGAGGGGCCTTGATGGTCGAGTACGATGGTAAAAAACACGTAGTCCAGATATCTATGGGTAAGAAAAAACAATAGCGTTACCGGAAAAGACGCTTAGGATAAATGCTTATCTCGTTCTCAACAGGTATATGGCGGCGATGATCACTATGATGGCTGCCGCAGCGCCCGCTATATAGATCGTCTCAGTCTGCACGGGGGATGCCTGCTCCACGCCTTTACTGGTCTTGTTACCGGTACCGGCTTCTCCTTCACCCGCCCCACTTTCTGCGCCGCCAGCCGTCGTCCCGTTTCCTTGAGGGCTCTGGGACGGCGTCGCCGGCTGCTCCCCGCTACCGCTCTCGGTCTGGTTCTCTCTGCTCGGTATAACAAGCGTCTTTGTCTCACCCATCGATATGTTTAGCTCCGTTATGACCGGCGCCGAGTACTTGTTGCCCTCTATGTGATACATGTAATCTATCCTAATATGGCCTGGCGGGACCACGAGCTTCACTGTCTCATTAGCGCTCATCTCTATGCTTATCACATCTACTATGACTTCCACGTCATCCATAGATTTGATCACAAGCACTGGCAGCGTCGACACCAGGTCGTCGAGCGTCAAATTCTCCACATAGATATCCGCGTCCCCAACAGATACGTTGAAGATCAACGGATGCGCTAGAAGATACTCCTTTAAGCGTATCATGAGAATCTTATATATGGCTAGATCATTGTATCCGTGATCCTTGAGGTAATCCGCCACGTTTGCATAGTTTATCGCTAACGTATAGTTGCCCTCCTCCACAATGAATTCGACACATGTTCCATCGTTAACCCTCAGGCTATAATTATTATTCAGAACCGCGTAAATCCATAGATCATTCTCACCTAGATCTCCGAGGCAAATCCTTACGGCGGCTGTACGGGGTATATGTATCATCTCGACAACTGTATCGCCCACAACCGCCAACAGGTGCTCGGCATCAACCCAGAGGATACGTGTTATATAGTCGCCGAACCCGCCGATATCATATCTACCTATATACTCCGGGGCGCCGCGGGCCAAGCTGTATACAGCTATAATCGATGATGATGCCAAGGCCAGCTTCCTCCCGCTATATGTACTTGCGGCGGCTATGCTGGCCTCCATGTACTCTGGCACACCGCTGTACTCGATTACGCCGCCGGCTACATCGATTATATATAGATGCGGGGG
>JALVHX010000223.1 GCA_027028805.1 Desulfurococcales archaeon
GCTGGCCAGGAGGCTCACGCTCCAAGGCATAGCCGCGGGCTCATCTATCACAGTGGAGGCTAGGATACGTGTACGGGGCGGCGTGAACAACGTCACAGTCATAGTTGATCCCCTGAACCAGGTCAGGGAGGAACGGGAGGACAACAACAGGTACACCTACACCTTCACTGTGGAGCCGCCCGACCTAGCCGTCTCATCGATAACGGTTGACGCGGACGAGATGGTTGAGGGAAGGATAGCCAGGGTCAACGTTACCGTAGCCAACAATGGATCCGGGGCCACGGTCTCATCCTTCTACATAGTGGTGCTGGTGGATGGGAAACGGTATACCTCGAGCTATGTCGGCGGGGGCCTGGAGCCCGGGACAAGTGTCTCGGCAGTGTTCTACCTGTTGCTGAGAGGCGGAAGCCACAACATAACAGCCGTCGCGGACCCCGAGGGCGTGGTGGGGGACGCGGATAGGGGGAACAACGCCGCCTCCCAGACATACACCGTGCCCCTCGCCGACATAGCGGCCGAGATAACGGGCATAGAGCCATCCTCCCCTGGCCCGGGCGAGGAGATAAGCGTCGTGGTCACGGTATCCAACAACGGGCCCGGGGCCACATGGCTCTCCTTCTACATAAGCCTATACGCCGACGACGTCTTCAAGGCATCGGCCGTTGTAGAGCCCCCGCTACTCCCCGGCGAGGCGAGGACGCTGACGCTCCGCCTGAGGCTGGGCGCGGGCAACCACACCATCCGCGTCGTAGCCGACGAGGAGCATAGGAGCGGCGACAGCGTCCGCGGAAACAACGTGGATGAGAGAAACATAACTGTTCTCTACGCCGACCTAGAGCTCGTCGCACTAGTCCTAGAGGCGCCCGGCGGCCTATACGAGGGCGCCGAGGGATCCATAACCGCGGTTATAAGGAACAATGGGCCGGGAAGCCTCAACAAGACGTTCTACACAGCCTTCTTCGTCGACGGAGCCTTCTATGCGCAGGCGCCGGTCCACGGCATCGGGGCGGGTGAGACTGTTAACGTCTCCATACCATACATGTATACAACGGGCAACCACACTGTTGAGGCCGTGGTGGACGACCACTATGAGAGGATCTATGGCGGCGTCCCCGTCTACGGCCACAGGTATGAGACAGGGGACCCGTTCCGCGGAAACAACATGGGCGCGGAAACCTATTACGCGGCCGGCCCCGACCTCGAGGTAACGAACATATCTATAAGCCCCAGCCCGCCGGCCGCATGGGGCTTCTTCAGGGTCAACGTCACCGTATACAACCACGGAGACCACGTGCTGGGCGAGGACATATGGGTGCTGATAGAGATAGGCGATAAGAGGGCGCTGGCGGAGCTCGAGGCCCCCCTGGCGCCCGGCGAGGCCGGCTACGCGTCCGCGTTCTTCAAGGACCTGGGCCCCGGCGAGTACCTGGTCAACGCCACGGCCAACCCGTTCACCGAGGTCCACGAGCACTCGTATACCGACAACTCTATGCAGACAACACTCGTCATACCCGCCCCTGATCTCGAGGTAACGTCTCTCGACGTGGAGGCGCCGCCCGTCCTCGACGAGGCATCGCTCTACAAGCTCGCCGTAGGCGTCCGCAACAACGGCTGGAACTATACGGGCGTAGACGTGAAGATAGAGGTTCTCACCGACGAGGGCCGTGTAGCGGGCACCGCGTATATATTCGGCGGCCTCGCCATGGGCGAGACAAGGGTTGTCGAGATAGATGTCCCCGCGCTCCCGCCGGGAGGCGTGAACTATACCGTCGTCGTGGACAGGGAGGGGAGGCTCGGGGAGCTGGTCAGGGAGAACAACTACGCATACTATACAGCGCCCCTGGCCAGGAGCCTGTCGCTGAGACAGTCATCATATACACTGATACAGGGCGTATACGAGGACATAGTGCTCGACATAGAGAACCTTGGAGGCGTCGGCCTCGAGATAACGGGGGTTGTGCTGGAGAACCCGGCCGCCTCAACCACGACATCCTACCCCGTCGCGGTGGGGCCCGGAGAAACGGCCTCGATCCACGTCCACATAGATACATGGGCAACTGGGACAGGCTACCTATCGATACCCTACACCATCTACACCAACACCAGCTACAACGCCTCCGGCGTGATCACTATACTGGTGATCAACACGTCCCAGGTGTTCAGCATACGCGTGTCGCCGGACACGATAGAGGCCAGCCTCGGCGGGAGCTACGTGGTCGACCTCTACATATACACGTCGATGTTCATCCACGAGACATATATCGTGGAGATAAAGGGCAACGCCTCATCAATGTTCACACCCCCAGCCCCCTGCGGCGGCGGGGCGCGGTGCAGGCTCTCCCTAGAGGTGCCCGGCGGCGTGGAGCCGGGCCGCTACCTCGCCGTGGTCAACGTGACGCTGGCTAGATACAATATCTCCGTCTCCGAGGAAATACTGGTCAACGTGCACAGGGATCCCGTCATAACAATGATCACGGATCTCGACAACGCCACGATATCCTCCACCAGCCTCGTGGCCAGGTGGAGGGTTAACGTGGCCGCCAACTCCACGCTATATATAAGGAGGCTCGGGGAGGCTTCGTGGACAAGCGTCTACGCGGGCATGGGCGAGGAGTTCTCTGTCGTATTGGGCGGCCTCCTGGTGAACGAGAGCTATGAGCTATACATAGAGGCCTCGACGCCCTACGGCTCCTCGGAGACAGGGATCTATAGGTTCAGGGTGGCCAGAGCCGTCTCCTTCGAGAGCCACGACGCCGTCTATACTGTGAGGAGGGACTATGCACAGATAGTCGAGGT
>JALVHX010000224.1 GCA_027028805.1 Desulfurococcales archaeon
CATCTGTGTCGATGGCTCGCCGAGGCTTTGTGCAGCTACAGTGCCCACGGGCTCTCCGGGCTGCACCAGTGCCTTATAGAACCTGATTATTATCTCGTCTATAACACGGTTGAGCTCCTCCTCGGTGAGCCCCCTTGTCTCGGCAACCTTTCTCAGCTTCTCAACAGCTTCCTCGTAGACGCGGGGGCTCACCTTGCCGTATAGTTTCTCTCTAAGGATCTCCTCTACCCTGTCCGGGCTGAGCGTTTTCTCGCCTGTCACGGCTCTACCACCCGAGGACTTTCTCTATTACACGGTCTATGTCGACCGCTTTCCCGTGGTCGCTCCACATCGGGTCTATTCCGTCCTCGCCGTATCTAAACTGTATTATCTCGCCCGTCGGCAGCCTCACAGTGCCATCGTATTCTACGCGGAGGTCTTGGAGAGCGTTTATCAGCCTCCTCTGCATGTAGCCGCTCTGGCTTGTTCTCACAGCAGTGTCGACGAGGCCCTCCCTGCCTCCCGCTGCGTGGAAGAACATCTCTATGGGGTTCAGACCATCCGCGAACCCGTTTCTCACGAAGCCCCTGGCCTCGGGGCCGAGGTCACCGGGCTTGAAGTGGGGCAGCGTCCTCTTATGATATCCCCTGCTTATCCTCTTCCCCCTGATCGACTGCTGCCCCAGCAATGCCGCCATCTGTGTCAGGTTCGTGGGGTTTCCGCGTGCGCCGGTGCGGGCCATCACTATGACTGGGTTGCGTAGGTCGAAGTACGGGGTTATGGCCTCCGCGACCTTGTCCAGGAGCTTCTTCGACAACAGCTCTATGATCATCTCCTCGAGCGTCTCCTCGGCTGTGCGGCCGGGCCTGGGCTCTAGTCTTCCCTCGCGGTAAAGCTTTATCAGCTCATAGACCTTCTCCACGTGTTCCTCAACTATCTCCCTCACCCTCTTCTTGGCCTCAGGCGGCAGCAGCACGTGGTCGTAGGCGAGCGTCAGCCCGTGCTTCTCAGCGTATCGCACAAACATCCTATATACATAGTCCATGAAAACCCTGCCCCTGTCCGGCCCATACTCCTTTACGAGCCAATGAAGCAGGCCACCAGCCTGCTCAGCGCCAATGATAGCCTTATCCAATACGCCCTCGAGCATGACGCCGTCGCGTACAAGCACTATACTGTCATGCGGGCAGTCCTCGTCACTACACCGCAGAGCCTCGGCCCCACCTATCTTCGCCGTGTTACGATAATTGAAGCCGCGCGGCAGGAACAGGCTCACCAGCTGCTTCCCGGTCCAATAAGGCCCAGGCTTAAGGAACGCGGGCTCCGGGAACTCGCCGCGGTAACCCGCGACACCCAGCAGATCAACAACATCCTCACGCCTCAGCAAAGACCCCTTCATGGTCAGCAGGAACGCTCCGCTAACATAATCCTGTAGTCCACCGATAATCGGTGCACCATAGCGCGGCGTCAACACGTGCTCCTGGACAAGCATCAAAACACGGGCCTCGGCACGGGCGACGGCGCTCTGCGGAACATGCAGGTTCATCTCGTCTCCATCGAAGTCAGCGTTGTATGGTGGGCATACTAGTAGGTTTAGGCGGAATGTCTTGTAGGGGAGTACTTTTACTATGTGTGCCATTATGCTTATTCTGTGTAGTGTTGGCTGGCGGTTGAATAGTACTATGTCTCCGTCTATTAGGTGTCTCTCGACTATGTCTCCTACGCTCAGTGCCTCCGCGGCAGCTTTCTTGTCTAGGAATCTCAGGTCTTTGCGGCGTCCGTCTGGTTTTATTATATAGTTTGCTCCTGGCCACTTGTCCGGCCCGTTGAGCACGTATTTGCGTAGCTGTTCTATGTTCCACGGCGTCACCTTCTCCGGTACTGTGAGTATTTTCGCTATATGTATTGGTACTCCTACCTCGTTTATGCTTAGGTTGGGGTCCGGGCTGATCACTGTTCTAGCCGAGAAGTCTACTCGTTTACCGCTCAGGTGTCCCCTGAACCTCCCCTCCTTGCCCTTGAGCCTCTGGGCTATTCCTTTGAGTATTTTGCCGCTACGGTGGCGGGAGGGCCCTATTCCGGGTGCTTCGTTGTCGAAGTATGTTGTGACGTGGTATTGTAGGAGGTTCCACTCATCCTCTATTATCGCGTTGGGGGCGCCGCTCTCCACGTGCTCCCTCAGCCTATTGTTTATCCTGACTATGTCGACGAGCTTGTGTGTCAGGTCATCCTCGCTCCGGATACCTGTCTCGAGGAGTATGGAGGGCCGGACCGAGCGGGGCGGCACGGGGAGAACTGTTAACACCATCCACTCGGGCCTAGCCTCGTAGGGGTCTCCTCCGAGGAGCTTGACATCATCGTTAGGTATCTTCTCCAGCCGGGCCCTAACGTCTATCGGCGTGAGCCTGGTCACGCCCTCAGGCCTTTCCTCGTAGAAGTTGTGGGGCTTCTCGAACCGTATCCTGTACTGTGTAGCGCCGCAGTGCGGGCACTTCGTCTCGTTCATCGCTTTCCTGCGTATATATTCGTGTACACGCTTCTTTAGATAATGAAGGCCATGCTTCTCGAGCCGCTCCAACAGCCGCGTATACAGCCTCATCTCCTTAGCGCTTATCAATGCTCTCCCACAAACCCTGCAGGTCGCCTTGAGATACATGTGTATATGCTTTGCGTAGCTGACATGGATCACTGGGCGGGCGAGCTCTATATGGCCGAAGTGGCCTGGACAAGTCTCCCGCGTGTTTCCGCAGACAGGGCAGACTTCTCTGGGCTCAATCGCGCCAAGCCTCCTATCCATCACGCCTCCATCAA
>JALVHX010000225.1 GCA_027028805.1 Desulfurococcales archaeon
CGCGCACGATCTCTATGTTATCAGCTATGAAGGGGTTCTCGCCTCTATAGATCATTTCTTTAATCTCCTTGTTAAGGTACTCGGGATACTCTGTATGCACAGCTGTGACCTCGCTTATTAGGCCATCAACATAGATCTTTATTGGTGGCAGGAGGCCTCTTCTTATAGCATTGTTTAGCACGAGCAGGATCTCCTGGCCGCGGCCGACGGCGAAAACGGGTATTAATGTTATACCGTTTCTCTCCATTACGCGTTTTATTACCTCTACCAGGAGGAGCTCGGCTTCCCGGCGGTTCATCTGTCTCGCGGCACCATATGTTGACTCCATGATAAGGGTCTCTATGCGCGGAAACGTGTCATCAGCCTTATCAAGCAGACGGGTGCGGGCATACTTGAAGTCGCCAGTGTATACTATGTTATGGAGGCCTGGGCCTATATGGAGATGCACTATCGAGGAACCAAGTATATGGCCTGCATTGTAGAGGGTTACCTTCATATCTGGGGCTATATCTGTGACCTCGCCATAGTCCAGCTGAATTGTATGGAGGATCATTGATTCTATGTCCTTCTCGCCGAAAGGCGCCCCCTGGCCTTCTCTCCTCATAACGTTGACGTAGTCCTGGAGCATGATCGTCATAAGCTCCATGGTGGGCTTGCTTACATAGACAGGACCCCTGTACCCGTACTTGTATAGAAGAGGCACGAGGCCACAGTGATCTAGGTGCGCATGTGTTATAACAACGGCGTCGAGCTCCTCGAGCCTTATCTCGTCGAGATCTATTCTCGGATACTTTTTATCGGGATCACTGGTGCCGACGTTCAGCCCTAGATCGAGGAGAACACGGCTCTCCTTGGTCTCTACGAGTATAGAGGAACGGCCTACTTCCTGGAAACCGCCGAGAGCGGTGAGCCGCACATAGTTTGTCTTATATATAACGTCTCTATGAATCCTGTTCCCAGCGTGCCGTAGAAACTCCATTATGTACCCACTATTCTTCTCGGAATACCTGACCGCGATAAGCTTCTTGATAGTAGTAGACTCTAAAGGCGACGCTCTGCGCACAACAGGCCTCCACCCCGTCTCAGCTAATATGATGTGACGCATAACAGCGCCCTTGCCAACAACTACACCGGGCTTCTCAGCCTTTATTAGAACCTCGCCCAACGTGTCGTCAAATATCATGCTTGAGGGATCAACCCCTGCGTCCGGGGGAACTATCCGCATTATTATCTCTTTTGCCTTCTCCTTGTCGACGCGGGCTGATGCATCGACGCGTAGCACAACCCTCTTCTTAACCTTCTTAGCGAGGAGCTTGACTAGATCAAGATACTTAGGTATGGCTTTCCGGTTACGTACATATATAGCTATGAAGGGGCCCTCGAACTCTATCGTTACGGGATCCAGTTCGGGAGGTATCTCTCTCCAAATTGTGTGCACGACATAGTCGCGTATCCTTCCGCCAATAGTTATCTTGTTTCTCATCAACACTCATCACAACCATGTATATTATATTACGGGTATGCCGCGGAAACAGATGGCCTAGCCGAGACAGTATTAATATCTAATATGCGGCAGGCCCGTTCTTTGCAGGCGTTTTTCTAAATAAGATATCCAATAAACCATGGATAGTGTCCGGCAGGTATTCTAGTACCCCTAGACCCTTATAAACAGTTATTCTCTCGGCAGCAAAATACTTCATTCTCTATTTAGACCCGCTTTCTAGCGATGTCTGGAACAGGAGTGTCTTATGCTCATACACATCCCTGCCTATGATAACTATGTCTACGCCCTCGCCGCTCCATGCATCTCTCATAGTTGCAGCCTTAACCGCATCCGCGGCCAGGCTGACGGCTTCCTCGAGGCTTAGCTCAGGGCTGTAGCCGCGCTCCAGCACGCTAATAGCCATAGGCGAGCCGGAGCCCGTGGCCATATAGTTTTCCTCGCTTATGGTTCCAAATAGATCTATATAATACAGCCTCGGCCTGTCATCGTATCCCCCCAGCAGGAGCTGGACAACAAAGGGCATGGTTTTTGCGTAACTATTGAGCAGCGTGGCCAGCAGCGACGCGATCGAGTGCACGCTAGGTCTAGCGCCCACTAGGAGCTCGTGATATTTCACCAAGGCCCTTGCTTCATCCACCAGGAACTGGGCATCGGCAACCAAGCCGCTGATCGTCATGGCCATGTAGCTTGATATCCGCTGTATCTTTAATACATGTTTATGCGCAACATATAGCCCAGCAGTGGCCCTCTTATCGGCGGCCAGGACAACGTGATCGTGTAGCTTGAGGCCAACGGTTGTTGTTCTAGAATACTTATTATAGCTCTTATCCGTAGAGAGAATCCTCACAGCCGCGCCACCTTATCCATTGTTTTTCAACCGTGAACCAGCAACACTCGTCGCAGTACCCATTTATTTTACCCGGAGCAGGCTAATAAATAGTATCACGGGGAGCCGGGACGGATAGGTGTCAATGCTATGCGGCCTCCCAGAAACATTATAGTGCTTCTCACCGATTTCGGGCTTATCGATCCATACGTAGGCGTCATGAAGGGTGTAATTAAGACAATAAACCAGTCGGCGCAGATAATAGATCTGAGCCATAACGTGCCCAGCTTCAATATACGGGCGGCCGCCATAATGCTCCTGGTGAGCCACAGTTATTTCCCGCCAGGCTCTATTTTCGTCGTAGTAGTTGATCCAGGTGTAGGAAGTTCTCGGCGCGCGCTACTCGTTGCCACCCGAAACTATTATTTCATAGGGC
>JALVHX010000226.1 GCA_027028805.1 Desulfurococcales archaeon
CAACTATCTCCTCCCCGGCGAGCACCCGTCCCGTGAGCTCCTGGTTAACGGATGGAGGCTCAGGGCCGCCATATGCTTCGACATAAGGTTCCCGGAGCTCTTCACATACTATGCCCTGAGCGGCGCAGACCTCGTGGTCGTCCAGGCCGGCTGGGTGAGGGGGCCTCTCAAGGAGGAGTCGCTTCTCTTCCTAGCCAGGAGCAGGGCGCACGAGAACACGGTGTATGTGGCGGTGGCTAACCAGAACGGCAGACAATACACGGGGAGAAGCAGTATACACGGCCCCCTCGGCACAACGCTCATGGATATGGGAGGCTACACCGGCTACTCTGAGAAAACGCTGAGCAGAGAAATACTCGAGGAGGCCCGGAGAAGCCTGCCAATACTGGAGCTGAGGAGGAGGAACGCCTGGCTCCCCGGCAGGTGGGATCAGTCATTATCCTTTATAAAACAAGGAGCAGATAAGGAGAATATATAATGATGTATGCGGCGCCGAAACCCCTCTCCCGCAGGAGAAGCTTTTCCGTGAAAAAGAGGGATCGGCGTATCCCCCTATACGTGTGTGGGGTGGATGATTGAGTTGAAGCCGTATGTCTCGATGCTCATGGCCTTGCTCGCAGTATCGGTTCTATGGGCCGCGGCGGCCCCACAGGCTTCTTGGAGGACGCCCACGGGTCTACGCTTATCCACAATCCCTCCCGGCCAGGGGTTCACGGTAACCGTCGACGGCGACCCCAGTGACTGGCCGCCGCCATCGCCCCTCCACGGGCCTGTTTCCATAGATGGGCATATAGGTGACTGGGAGAGCGTGGATGCGTTATACTATAACGCGTTCAATGTATCCATGGGCGAGTTCGTCTGGAGAGACGCACCAGGGGATCTGAGGTCCACGAACACTAGCGACGTCGACGCGGATATACTCGAGCTACACGTGTCTAGTAACGCGACCCATCTATTATTCATGGTGAAGCTAAGGGATCTAGGCGTAGTGGGGGACCCTGATCGCCCGAGCATAGCGGTGCTCATACCCATCGACGTGGACATGAACCCGTCGAACGGCGCCACCTATCTAGCCTACAACAGCGAGACCCAGGTGAGCGACTACGCGCACTGGGACTACCAGATAGTAGTTGATCTAACAAACCCCGCGGTGGCCCCCTACCACCTGATCCGGGGAGACGGCGTCGAGGTATGGAACGGCGGCTCCCCCCTCGACATCTATGACCCCGGGTTCAACGATGTATCCACGCCCAACAGCAGCTTCGCGGTAGGCTTGTTCGAGAACAGCGTCGAGATAGCGGTGGCCTGGAGCGATCTAGGTGTGGAGAACCCGTGGAACGTGAGCAATATACGCGTCTACACAGCCACGGTTAAATCCAACGGCTACGGCGAGGCCCTCGAGGTAGACTATGGGGGCGGAAGCGATGTCCTGGACGCGGTCTCCAACCAGACGACGGACGACGAGGTGGCCGACGGCGTCATAGACTACTGGCTCGACATAGGGCTCAACAGGGTTCCCGAGCCCACCAGCTATAGGCACAGCGTCCTCGAGGAGGACGGGCTCGCGGTCTCCTGGCTAGACTACAGCCACGATGAGAGAAGGGACTATATTCCATCCGAGGCCTTCGACACGGATCTCGTGGAGGCGGCGATCAAGATAGATAAGGATACCGGCAACCTATACATACTGGTCCATATAAGGGGATACGCGGACGCCACCGGCGACATATATCCCGCCGTCGTATTCGTGATCGATACCACGCCCGAGGACCCCGGCGACGGAGAGGGCCCATGGATCTATGCTCCCCCGGGATGGGGCAACACCGACACAGAGCTAGCCGCCCTCAACGGGACACCGGCTAACTGGACGCATCTCCTATGGATAAACCCGAGGTTCACGAACACGTGGCTATACTCCAGCGACACCGCGGCCTGGACGCCCACGGGCACGGCCGTGTTCAACGGCCACTTTATAGAGGCCTCGCTCAGCTACTCGTTGATAGACCCGGATCTCCACGCGAAGAGGTTCAGGATAGAGGTTCTCTGCTACGCCTACGCGGCGAGGCCTGTCCAGTACGATGTCAACGATATACTGGGCACCAACACGCCTCTCTACTCAAGCAACGCCTACGACATAGTGTCCCCCCTCGCCACGTGGAGCGCGGGCGGCGCAGTCAACTTCACGGGCGTGAACGGAGAGTTCTACGACGACGACAACGAGATCAACGCCACCCGCTACGACTACGCCACCGACACAAACGAGGACCACTGGGTGGACACGTATACGTTGAAGAAATACGGTGTCAGGATAAGGAACGTGACGGTAAGCTTCAGCGACTACGACAACGACACGTATCTCGAGATAGGGGAGCCCGCCAAGATAACCGGGTTCATAGAATACTATGACGGCGACAACTGGGTTCCACTAGACAACTATACCGCGGGGTTCGCGTTCATAGGAAGCTATTACTACCTTGGGGAGAACAGGAGCGCCAACGGCTCCCTGGTATTCTACGCCCCCAACCCCGCCGACACCATACCCACGGGGACATACCGGGCCCTGATCTACACCAACGAGACAAGCCTCTTCTACGAGGCGAGCGGGGTCAGCAACAACACCGTCGAGATAATACAGAGGCCCTATATACCGACGGTCGCGGAGCCGCCTCTCCTAGCCGTGGCGGCGGCCGCCGCGTTGCTGGCCGCGGCCCTCACCCGTCGCCGCCGATGACTATGTTCTTCTCGCACCCATACCTATC
>JALVHX010000227.1 GCA_027028805.1 Desulfurococcales archaeon
TCCACTCCATCCATTCCCTGTGGACGGGTATGTCTCCTCCGCCGGGCTTGTGGGTGGCTTTGTCTATTTTGACGAGGGCGGGTAGGGGCGTCATGAGACCTATTATTACTGCTTCGCCTATGTTTAGCCCTGGGAGGAGCTTGAGTAGCTCCTCGCTTAGGAGCTCGCTGGCTCTCTGCACGTATCTCTGGTCGTTTGGCTCTACTAGTCTTAGTATTATCTTGTTGTTTGTCTGGCTGAGAGCGTCCTCGTCTATGTTCTTGGGTCTCTGGCTGACGAGGCATAGGCCTACTCCGAACTTTCTCCCCTCCCTCGCTATCCTGGCGGCGATCTCCTTGGTGAGTGTCTCGTCGTCTCGTGGTATGAGTATGTGGGCCTCCTCTATCACCACTAGTACTGGGACAGGGTAGCCGCTTCCCGTCATGACCTTGTTCTTTCTCTCGCCGAGTAGCCATGAGAGGTAGTGGTAGGTTACGACGTCCGCGACCTCCTCGTCCACGCTTCCGAGGGCGATCACGTTTGCTTTCCCGGGCTCTATAATGTCCTCGAGCAGGAGCGGCGCCTCGGGGGTGAGAACCCTGTTCTCGTAGCGTGCTCTCAGCTCCTCCAGCTTGTTGATGAGGTCTGCTATGCTTCTCGAGTCCTGTTTATAGGAGGCCATGTATCCCTCGAGCACCGAGGCGAGCTCGTCGAGGAACTTCTCGGGTGTCTTGAAGGGGACGCCTTTCTGCCGGAGAGCCCTGATCGCTTTTCTGAGATACATTCTCTGCTTGGTGGCTTGGGGGTCTAGGCCTAGGAGCCGGTAGTACTCGTATATCGTGAGCCTGGCCGGGTTGATCCTTGGCTCAACGGTCTTTGTGAGGGAGCCGGCTACGCCGCTATACTCGTTGTGCATGTCGACTAGGAGCACTGTTCCGCCGAGGTCCTCGACGATCCTCTCGACGAGGACTCCCACGGTGTTCGATTTCCCCGCGCCGGTTACCGCGAGTATGGCCATGTGGCGTGACACGGCCGCGTTTACGTTGACGTAGACGGGTACATCTGGGTGGTTGACGAGCCTCCCTATCCTCACCCATCCCTCCCCGGGGCTTCTCACGAATATGCCTCTCAGCACATCGGGGCTGGCCTCGTAGACCCTGGCGCCGGGCTTTGGGGGATACTTTGGTGTCTGGAGCTCGTGTCTATCCAGGAGGGGCTTGAGCCATCCCAGGAGCCTTGCTTCTCCGAGCGTGTACTCTGTTCTATCGAGGCTGAGCCTCTGGGCCTTCTCGACGTACTCGGGCCTTATCCCCTGGTATAGGAGCGCGGGGTTGCCTATACGGGACTCCTCCACCATCGCCAGCACCATGTCGTCTCCCGGATACTCTACGAACACGTACTCGCCGACCCTGGGGGCCCTGTTCGCGGTGAAGACTATCTCGGCGTGGGTTGTCTCCCCGACCACGTTTCCGAGGGGCTTGAGCGTGTTCTTGTCTACAGCCACTCCATCAACACCTCTCTCCCGGTGCTACGGGGCAGGAGGCCGAGTATCTCGGCTATCAACGCTATATCCTTCCTGGTTATCTTGGCGGCCTTGTCGGCCTCTATCAACGGGTACGGGTACCCGTTGACTGAGAGCGCGGCCAGCCTATCCATGGCCCACCGCACATAGCTCTCGCCCATACCCCCTGTCACCGGGAGCGGTATCTCTAGGCGTAGCAGGGGGCCGCCGTGCTCGAGCCTTATATATGTTACGAGGTAGCCGAGGGTGTCGTAGAAGCTTCTGAGAAGCCTCTCTAGGTCTCCGTGCCGCGGCATCTTCTTGAGATCACTGAACTCGAGGGGATACATGGGGGCGGCGTAGCCGGGCTCCTGTGTGAACATGGAGAACAAGACTATGTCGCTTGGGAGGGGTATGCCCAGCTCTCTCCGGACGTCGCTGAAGTATATCTGGCTCCTGCTCGTCTTCGCCACGTAGAGTATGCGGGGCCACTCCCCCATGCGGAGACGAGACTCTATTAGAAGCCTTATCGTGAGAAGCTTCTCTATATAGTAGAGGAGGGAGACCACGTGCTCATAGCTACTGCTGGTGAGGTTCTTCTCGAACACGAGCTTCTTGGATACAAACGGGTCGTAGCCCCGCTTATCCTCGACGCCCTCCATTATGCCGTCGAATAGCCTCGTGAAGACGTCTTTTCCCAGAAGAGCCTCGGCCTGCTGGAGCGCCGAGGACATGTCGGCCACGTGTGCCAGGGGCCTCGGATGTATTATGAGGCTCCTGATGCTCCCATCTATTAGGAGGGCCTCCACGTCACCGGCCATGAGAGCGGCCCTGGCCTCCGCGGTCTCCCTCAGTATCCTTATCCTCTCATCGCTCGGCGAGGGCGGGTATAGGAGGTCTATGTCCCCGACATAGTATTCCTCGGCCCCTGTCTCGCGCCGGGCCACGGCGTAGCCTACCAGGGCGTACAGGGTCATCCCCTTGAACTCGATCGAGTTGTTGCCCCCGTCGACCCCGGCGTAGCTCTCCGGCTCCACAGGCCTGGGCTCGTAGGGCCTCCACGCGGCCTCCACGATCTCTCTCAGCTCGCTGAGCCTGTTCTCGCTCAGCCTCTCCCTTAGAATATCCGCCTTCCTCAACGCGACCTCGAGCAGGTACTCCCTCAAAACACCCGGCGCCTCCTGCCCCGCGGGCACAGGCTTTGTTCTCCACTATCTAGGAAAAAATAATGTATTTACCGCGTGATAAACCCCGCGCCCCCTCATCCCCTGCCCC
>JALVHX010000228.1 GCA_027028805.1 Desulfurococcales archaeon
CACGACATGGACGAGGCCTTTGAGGGAGCTACGTTCGTATACCCCAAGGCCTGGAGCCCTAAGGGCTTCTTCCCGCCCTATAGCAGCGACAACAAGGTACATGAGGCAGAGGCCAAGGAGTACCAGGCCAAGTTCAAGGACTGGATCGTGACTATGGAGAGGCTTGAGAAGGCTGGGAAGCCCTTCTACATGCACTGCGGACCCGCCGATAGGGGGCAGGAGGTAACCGACGAGGTGCTCGACAGCTACGAGAAGAGCCTCTACTTCGAGGAGGCCGAGAACAGGCTACATGTACAGAAGGCCGTTATGGCCATGGTTATGGCGAGGACTGTTCGCTGAGCCCCGAGCCCGGCTCTACTATACAATTGTTTTTCTCCCCCTTTCTTCTCCTTAGGCATAGACCAGGCATCTAGCGGATCATTTATAACTAGCCTCTCAGAGTATTTTTCATCACAAACAAATACTCTCCGAAAACGGTGGTTGGGCCATGGCGAGAGACGAGAGGTTCATAGTGGTAGCGTTCGGGGGAAACGCGTTCCAGACGAAGGGAGAGAAGGGAACCCCCGAGGACTACTGGAGGAACGCGTATAGGAGCGCCGAGTTTCTTGTCAAGATACTGGAGGAGGGCTATAGGATAGCGATAACCCATGGAAACGGGCCCCAGGTGGGGATAATAGCGGAGTGGATGATCGCGGGGATGAAGCTCAAGAACCTTCCACCCATGACGCTCGATATAGCCGGCGCCATGACGCAGGGGTGGCTGGGGTATCTTATACAGCAGAGCCTCTACAACAAGCTCGTCGAGAAAGGCCTGCTGGGCTCAAAGGTTAAGGGCATAGTAACGGTTGTCACACAGGTTCTAGTGAACAAGGATGACCCGGCCTTCCAGAACCCGACGAAGTATATAGGCCCATGGTATAGCGAGGAGGAGGCCAAGAAGATCGCCGAGGAGCTCGGCTGGACGGTTAAGCCTGATCCACGCGGCGGCTGGAGAAGAGTCGTGCCATCCCCAGACCCCATAGGGCCCATAGAGATCGATGCGGTGAAGAAGCTTGTCGAGGAAGGATTTGTCGTGATCGCCAGCGGCGGAGGAGGAATACCGGTCGTCAAGACCGATGGCGGCCTACGCGGAGTCGAGGCCGTGATCGACAAGGATCTGGCCGGCGAGAGACTAGCCACCGCGCTGGGCGCGTCAAGGTTCATGATACTAACAGACGTCGAGAAAGTATACCTAAACTATGGTACGCCGCAGCAGAAGCCGATCGACGTCATGACGGTGAGCGAGGCCAAGAAATACTATGAAGAGGGCCACTTCAAGCCCGGAAGCATGGGGCCGAAGGTTCTCGCGGCTATAAGGTTCATTGAGAACGGTGGAAAAGAGGCTATAATAGCTCATCTACACAAGGCCTATGAGGCTCTGAAGGGAGAGAGCGGTACAAGGATTATACCGGGCTAAGAACACCGCCGCATCTTCACAAGTACGTCTTTTTCTCCTCCCCTTTCTCCCCACAACGCCTAACTAATATGAAATAAATATCCGGTAGCAGTTGATCGCCTCAAAAAGGGGGATTCGGCCGCATACCCGTTTTCTGCTCTTCATGTTGCTTCACAGGTCTATTACGATGCTATAAGGTAAGATGTATAGGCTTAAACAAACATCAATGTATCCGCGATGAAGAGGTGGGCCCGGTATTGGATACGGCTAATGATTTCCGCATATTGGTGGCCGAGGATGCTGTGTCGAGGCTTGAGGGCATTGTTAGGAATAGACGGCTCTCTCTTCCAGTAAACTGGGGTAAAGCTGTAGAGATTATAAGGGAGCTAAGGAGCCGTGTCCTCAGGATCAAATACATGTATCTCCCTGCTCACCAGCTCGCCCATGTACCCGAGATTGCTGAGATAAGGAAGCTCTCGGTAGAACTTGCCCGCCTTGTTCTAGACAAAGATTTGATCCGCAGGTTCCGGCCTGATCCCTTGGTTGTGGCTGAGGCTAGGTATGCTATCCGCGTACTCTACGGTTTATCGGCTAGAATACTCTTGGGGGATGAGAATAATCCATTGTACGCGATCGATATAGAGGGAGTCGAGGTTGTCAGCATACATAAGCATCCGAGGGCTGATAAGCTATATATAACCAAGGCGGAGGGCCTGTTGCCGTACACGATTATAACCAATATAAGTGACCTAAAGAGGGGCGAGGTCAGGGCCGCCGCCATGCTTCCGCCCGCGGTTCTCATGGGCGAGATAAGCGAGGCCATGTATTGTAGCGGCCCCATTGATCCATCCTATAAGGGGAAGCGTCCCCCGGAGAGCCTCCTGTATAGAGACGAGGTCGCCGCCAAGATATATGGGCTTGTCCGGCGTGCTCAACGGTAGCATTGCTTGGTGTATCGGTGACGTGTTTTTATTCCAGCCTCGTCGATAAAATATTGATTAGCATATACGGCTATGTAGTGGTGGGGTGGATATGACTGAGAAGGTCTCTATATTGATAAGAAACGGTATAGTTGTGACGATGGATGATAAGGGCAGGGTATATGATAGAGGCTATGTCGCCATAGATGGAGACAGGATTGTCGGCGTGGGCCGCGGCGACGGCCTCGACAAGTATCAGGCGGAAGAGGTTATAGACGCCGCCGGCGGCGTGATCACCCCGGGCTTTATGAGCGCGCATACGCATTTCTATGGAGCGCTTCTCAGAGCAA
>JALVHX010000229.1 GCA_027028805.1 Desulfurococcales archaeon
GAGCGCGAGAAGGTCTCCAGCAGACCGGTGACGGCGCTGGGGTATATAGACCTGGTTCCCGATGTGGCGGAGCACTATGTTATAGCGTATGCGGGCGGCAGAGTATACGCGGTCAACTCGAAGCTAAGGATAAAGGCATCCAACACAACTCTCGGCGCCGAGCCCCGCGCCTACCTGGGCCTGGGGCGCCGCCAGATATATCTTGTCACAGACAAGGACGTGTTCCTCATAGCGGCCTTGTCGGCGGCTAAGCCTGTTATGACGCGTATATGGAGCGTGGGCGATCTCGCTCCGTCACAGCCCCAGCCGCAGCCTGTTGAGGCTGGGAGCGCGCTTCTCCTCGTACTGGTCGTGGTGGCGGTGGCTATAGCCGGCGTGTTCGCGGCGTTGAAGATTATTAGCCGGAGGAGAGGTGTTGGCGGAAAACAGGGCGGGGGCGAGGCCGGCGAAGAGGAGCTCGGCGAGATCGATGTCGGGATCTAGTGATGAGGCTATACGTATACCCGGCTACGCCCAGTGTTTATGACGAGGTTGTATCTCTTCCTCAGGGTTTTCTCCACCTCTTCTGTCGGGATAACGTGTTTTATAGCCCCTATAATGTTCCCGCTCTCAGTATTGTATCGTGTCAACACTATATAGTCGGCTTTCTCTATGACGCCTATAAGCGTCTTGTTGAAGAAGGCCGGGTCGAAGTATGTATAGATGGTGTGTGTCTTCAATAGATATGAGTGGGCGGCATAGCTCTCGGTGTTGTAGAGCGATATATCTCCTCCTATAACGCTTTTCTCCTCAATGTATCCCGCTATGAGATCCAGTGTCCATAGCGTGGCCGGATCTATGCTTGCCCTGATCAAGGCGTGCTCGTTGTAGAATGGGTTTGTGAGCTCCCTCAGAGGCCCGGGCCCTGTCGCGAAGGATGCATAGTATACGGGTATATCGAGTACTGCTATGAGGCGTAGACAGACTATCAGGGAGGCCGCTGCGACGGGGAGCCATTGCCTAAGGTTATCCAACGTAACCCTTATCCCCCTTATTCTTCTCTCCCGGAGCATGGCGAGGACGGCCGCGGCGCCGGGCACGAAGTATGGGGACAGCACCAGGAGATGTATGTAGGCGATACGGCCCGTCCCTATAGAGGAGAGCTTCGCCACCTCTAGCACTAGGAAGACTATGAGCGAAAGCATCGCTATCTTTGTAAGCAACGCTATGTACCGGTTCCTCTCCCTAATGATCCCTGAGCCATAGTAGGCGCCCAATATAACCGATCCCAGTATTATAAGGTTGAGAAGAGTCTTGGCCTGCTCGTTCAACATGGCCGCGGGGCTCGATATGGGTCGGAGAAGCGAGAGCGGCGTATAGTATCCTCTTATGGAGAGCGAGAGAAGGGCCTGGAGGTTTGAGGCAAGGAATACTAGGAGGTTCTGGGAAACGATCACGTACCATAGTATCCATGCTATGAACAAGACCTTTGCCTCGAGCAGTATCATGCTCCTGGCCCGCCCCTCCCTATATATTACTCCGTAGAGGAGCATAGAGGCTATCATTATACCCATGTATATCATCGATAACGTGTAGTGGTAGCCGACGAGCCCGAGCGTTAGTATGAAGAGAAGCGTGACCAGCCCCGGCCCCGGCCTCCCCGGCTTCAGCAACAAGTAGAATACCAGGAGAACATAGATCGAGGCCCACGCCTGCTTCGTCGTAGAATGCAGTGTATAGATATACGAGGCCTGCGCCATCACAGCCAATAGCGCTGGGTAGGCGGCCGCCTCGCCGGAGCCCAGCATTCTCGATAAACGCTCTATGTACGGGTAGAGGAAAACCGGTATCAAGCCAATAATCGTGGCGGCCGCGTATTTCACGACCACGTGGAGCGGCAGGCCGGTGGCCGCGGCTGCGGATGCATAGAGTGATATGAGGAGCTTCACCGTATAATATATATGGTGCTGGAGTATGGGCGCCGAGGGATCCTTCATAAACGTTGACGCGACGAACACCTCGTCGTGCACATCCTGGCCTATAGGATAGGGGCTCAGAAGCTCGTAGGCATAGCTTATGGAGAGAGCATACACGGCCACCATGAAGAGCCTCATAGATGCGGTGGCGCGCAGCCCCCTATAGACGAGGAGAACAGCCGCGGCCGCTGCAGTCGTCGCGAACACGAGGCCTGCTGCGGCGTCGCCGGGCATACGCGGCGCGGCGGCCATCACGGTGTAGGAGAAAGCGATCGCTGCGGCGACATGGCGCATCCGCGGCTTCTTCATCGCGCCCTACCCGTCGTCAATGATCCTTGCTATGACACGGTAGCGTGCAACAGCCTTCTCTAGAGATAGATATTTCTCTGCCAACGCTCTGCAATTAAAGCTTATTTCGCCGAGTTTTTCCACGGAGAGCCTCATCGCGGCCTCCATTGCGGCGGCCAGGCTCTCCGGGCTGTTGTCTACGAGAAAACCCGTCTCCCCCTCCCTTACGAAAAACGGTATGCCTCCGACACGCGTCGCTATCACGGGCGTGCCGGTTGCCATGGCCTCTGCTATGATCGTTGGAACACCCTCGTAGCTTGAGGGTAGCACTAGGAAGCGCGTCTCGTTTAGAAGCGCCTTGACGTCGCCGTGGCCTAGCAGACCCATATATGTTATGAGGCCCTTCTCGGCCGCAGCCCTTGCGAGAGGCTCTAGGAGCCCCGAGCCGGCGGC
>JALVHX010000230.1 GCA_027028805.1 Desulfurococcales archaeon
CTTTTACCGCTCCCCGGCATCCCCGCCACACATATCAAAAGCACCACGCATAATCCCCAATAACGAAACCCATACCGAGGCCCCATAATATAGGTAGCCCGGAAGAGTTACCGAAAAATAGGGGACACACCGATAGACAAGAGACGATGAAGCAGGGGACGAGGGGATACATGTCTTGAGCAGCGGCTACATACGCACCTTCATAGCCGTAGAGATAGACAACGACGAGGTATTGAAGAGGCTGAGCGCCGTAAGAGACGCGCTCCTAGAGAGCCGCGCGGACCTAAAACCTGTTGCCACAGAGAACATGCATATAACGTTAAAGTTCATAGGAGAGATCCCGATAACAACAGTCCAGAGGCTCTGCAACATCCTCTCCGAAAACCTGAGGTTCAGTGTCTTCAAAGCAAGCATAGCGGGGCTAGGCGTCTTCCCCAACATAAGGAGGCCGCGCGTGATATGGGCAGGGGTCTCCGACGGCCTAGACGAGCTCACGAGGCTCCACAACGAGGTCGAGAAGCTGACAAGCCGCCTCGGAATAGCAAGGGATAAGGAGAAATACATACCACACATCACGCTTGCAAGGGTGAAGAGCAGCCGCAACCTCCCGAGGCTTGTCAAGATAATAGAGCAGTACATGGACACTGTTTTCGGCGTAATAATAGTTGACCACGTGAGCGTTAAGAGAAGCATACTCACACCAAGCGGCCCAGTATACTCGACCATATGCGACATAAAGGCCGCCGAGGACCAGGAATGAAGCCGTTAACGCCGCTTGAGAGACAAGTGCTCGACAGAATAAAGCCGCGGCCCGAAGAATACGTGTTTGTAGAGGAGAAGTACCGGGAGATAAAAAGAATCCTAGAGGAGGCTCTACGGGCAAAGGGTGTTCCAGGAGAAGTAACTCTCCAGGGCAGCTTCGCCAAGGACACATGGCTTAGCCGTGAATACGACCTGGACATATTCATCCTCCTCCCGGAGACCTGGACAAGGGATAGGATAGAGAGAGAAGTCATACCGGTCATCCTGGAGGCCGCCGGGAAAATAGGGGTGCCGGAGCTCCGCTACGCCGAACACCCATATGTCAGGCTGAGAACAGATAGCGTCGAGGCGGATCTAGTGCCCGCGGTAAAGATAACCGATCCATCCAAGCTGAAGACATCGGTCGACAGGACACCATACCATACACGCTACGTGAACATGAGGCTGAGCCGTGAACAGAGAGACCATGTACGGCTTCTCAAGAAGTACATGAAGGGGATCGGCGTATACGGGGCGGATATGAAGAACAGGGGGTTCAGCGGCTATATAGCCGAGCTATTGATCATAAGATACGGTGGGTTCCGGGAAGTACTAGAGGCCGCCTCGAGATGGAGGCCGCCCGTATACATAGACATAGAGGGCCACAGCGCGGTGAAGCTTCGCCGCAGATACCCGGATAGCGTGATATATCTCCCGGACCCGGTTGATCCCAGGAGAAACGCCGCCGCAGCGGTTTCCATGAAGAAGCTATCCATATTCATACTGGCCTCGGCGTGTTATCTGGGAAGACCATGTATAGAATACTATGAGCCGCCGCCTCCCCCGCCGCCCAGGCTCGAGGGGAGATGCATAGTTGTCCTCGTATTCAGGCTCCGAGAAAAGCTCCCGCCGGACACGGTTTATGGAGAGCTCGCACGGATAGCTAGGAGAGCCACGGGGTTTCTGGAGAAACAGGGCTTCAAGGCCATAGACGCCGGTATCTGGAGCGACGAGGAAAAATGGGCGGCCGCGGCGCTAGAGCTCGAGGCCTGCACGCTACCCCTCTACAGAGACTACCAAGGACCCCCCGCCTGGATCAGGGAACGCTCCATAAACTTCCTGCAGAAGCACCTGGAGCGGGCGGAGGCCGGGCCCTGGATAGACGAGGACGGTCTACTACACAGCCTCGACCCGAGAAAGCATAGGACGATACATGAGTTCCTAGACAAGTACCGTAGCCAGTACCTGGTCACGCCTCATCTAGGGAAATGGCTTGAAGACATAACGGGTGCCCGGGAGGCAGCGGAGAGGCTTGGAGAGGGGTTCCATAGATGGCTAGCCGGCTTCACCCACAAACGCCCGGCATGGATGGAGTGCTGCATCCACTAGACCCGGGCGACCCCTATGTATCGCTCCTACTATGCTATCCCGAGGATAGGTGCGCTAGAGCCCGTATACTCGCGGAAACACTTAGCAGGATAGGCGTAGAGGCCCTGGTGGAGACAGGCGGCACTATTCTCCGCGGCCACAGGTTTCTCGGAAAAGGATTAACAGGTATCGTGGCCGCGGCTATACAGGATAGGCGGCCCGCCGCGCTCAAGATCAGGAGGCTCGACGCCAGGAGATCCGGCATGTGCAGGGAGGCGGTCATACTAGAGTATCTCAGGCCAGCACGGATCGCGCCCGAGCCGTACTCGTGGGGACGAGACTATATATTAATGGAGCTCCTATCATGCAGGGATCTAGCCAGGCACCTCGAGACGCTTGACGAGAAACGCTTAGCGGAGGAGACGCGTAGAGCACTGGTAGCGGCCTACCTGCTCGACACGCTACACATAGATCACGGGGAACTAGTGAGGCCATGGGGCCACGTGGTTGCCTGCAGGGATGGGCCGCGCTTCCTAGACTTCGAGAGCGCCAGCTATGCTAGAAAACCACGCAACCTC
>JALVHX010000231.1 GCA_027028805.1 Desulfurococcales archaeon
TCCTCTCTGCGGAGAACCTCGATCTCGAGGCCTAGTTTCGAGGCAAGCCTCCTGGCCTCCCTCTCTATGCTCTCAGGGTTCATGTCGCTGGCGGGTGCGTCCGCTATTGTCCTCGCATAGTTCACTGCCTCGCCTATTATCCTGCCGAGGCTCAGCGCGTTAGCCGCCGCCTCCCATTCGCCGAGACTGCTACAGATCGTTATCTTCTCTATTGTCGGCGTCTTCTTCTCCCTGGACTTATAGGTGTCCGCGGGGTCGTAGAGGGCCATTATCGCGGCTATAACGGCCTCCCTGACCACGCCGTCGGCGCCGATCGCGGTGTACGCGTCCAGGTTCCCGGAGATATATATGGCGAGGTGCCTTGTCTTAAGCTTCCTGGCCTCCCTCACGATGGAGGCCACCGCTACCCTGAGGCCCTCAACGCCCTCGTCCCCGTTCGAGGAGACTATGTAGCGGGCCTTGGGGGGATAATATGTCTGGGTCCACCCGGCTTCCCCAGTATAGTCGCCGCTCTCCATTGTGCGTGCCAGGCACGAGCCGAGCTCTTCATCGATCCTCCTAGCGTCTTCTCCAGGGCTCTTGCCGACCACGAGGCCTATGGTGTCGGCGCCAGTCTCCAGTGGGGAGCCGTGGTGATACGCGTACTCTACCATGACGCATATACACCTCTCTAAGACTATGATAGGGATCCCGGCGGGGCAGGATCCCTGATCACCCTCCGCCGGGATCCGGTGCCTCTGTTTCATTGATCCCTGTGCCCGTATATGTGGTTATCCCTGAGCCGGAGGGGTGCTGGGTGGAGCGGTATTGTTTATTTTCTATTGGTGGCGGTGGGATAATGGTGTGGGTTCTCTGCCGGGGCTGTATGTGTCTTTGTGGGATGCGGCTTCGGTGAACGGGTTATGGGCTATGACGACGTGTCTAGGGTTAGGGTAAGGTACTCGGTGCTTGTTAACTATGTTTCGCGGCTTATCCGTTTCGGCGCGAGCATAGTTACCTCTATTATTATAGCGCGTAGCCTCTCGGTTGAGGAGTATGGTCTACTCGGCCTCCTCCTCAGCATATACAATATTCTCCTCTACGCCTACGCTATCTGGGACTGGTGGATGTACAGGTTCTATGCGCGCGGCAGGGTTGAGTACGCGTCGGCGGCCCTGTTTCTGAGCCTCGTGTATATGCCGTTGTCGATGCTGATCTATGTGGTGATCGGGTATTACTACTACCTGATCCTCGGGTTCGGGCTCACGTATTTCCTGGCCGCATCCATCCTCCTGGCGATCGGCGGGCTCCAGTATTATTACCAGTATATAAGCAGGGCTTCGAGACCCTTCATAATAGGCTACGCCTTCACCGTCGGCGAGCTTTTCCGGCTGGCGGCGCTCTACGTGCTGGTGTATGTCTATGGCATGGGGCTTCTCGGCGTAATATACTCGTTGATGGCGAGCAGGGTCGCGGTTGTGTTCTCCTACCACTATTTCCTCCGCCGCGAATCAGTATATATGCCGCGCCCCATGATGCTTCGCCGCGAGATAATCGTCTTCTTCAAGAACGCGTTCGTCCCCATAGTCGCGTTCGCCGCGAACTTTCTCCTTAACATGGAGCGGCCCCTGATAGTGGTTTTCTCGGGGACAACCGCTTACGCCGCCTATATAACGGTCTCCTATATACCCCGGAACATTATGCAGGGAAGCCGGTTCGCCTTCACAGCGGGGCTCACGGCGGCGCTTCTCAAGAAGCCCCGGGCCAGGGACATAGTGGATACCTTGAGGATAGCCTTGGCGGTGGCCACGCTACAGCTGGCCGTCATGAGCGTGTTTTCGCGGCCGATCCTCATGGTGTTCAACCCGGTGTATTTATCCGCGGCGCTTCTCTTCGTCTTATACAACGCGGAGGCGTATGTCATGACTATAGCGAACATCTTCCTCTCAGTGCTCACCGGCACTGATAAGAGCGATTTATCGGTAAACGGGGCCGGCCTGGTTAGATCCAATGTATTCTTCGTGGCCGCCGCCAACCTGCTCCGCAACCTCGCCGCCCTCGCGGCGGGGACGGCCGGGATGCTCTATCTCCTAGGAGCAGTGGGGGCCCGGGATCCTGTGCTCGTGGTTCTCCCGTATCCCCTGGGCTGGCTTGTCACAGGCATGGCTCTCGCCGCCTACAGCTATAGGAGGGCGCGCGGCGAGATAGAGTTCAGTGTTCCCTGGAGAGAAGCGTTCGCGGCCGCGCTGGCCTCTCTCGCGGTCGCCCTCTACGGGCTGGTGGTGGGCGCCTATAGCATGGGCTACGGGGGCTTCTGGTATACGCTTTTCTACCTAGTGGTTCATGGCTCAGCCTCCCTGATGATCTTCGTGGCGGTGATGGCGGCGGCTTCCCCGTGGACGAGGAGGGCTATATACTATGTTTTGGGGAGGGTTTCCGCGAGGCTCCCGTGGAGACACTGATCTTCGCTCTATAGAAGGAGGGGAGCCTCCCCGAGTAGAGGAGAAGTAGCTCTGAGAGGGCGCGGAGCGGCCACGCTATGCTCATCCTCACATATACTGTTCTATCCCTGAACAACAGCCTCCCCCTGCGGCTCAGCCTATACATATAGGCCCTCCTCCCCCTGCTCCAGAGCATCCGTGTCATCTGGAGCAGTGCGGCCGCGGCCTTCTCGGAGACACCACGCCCCATTCTCCATGCG
>JALVHX010000232.1 GCA_027028805.1 Desulfurococcales archaeon
GGGATCAATGTCTCCAGGATACTTGTCGACCCTTATAGTATAGCCGTGTTTTCCCTGAAGGGTCTCCCCGTACTTCGGGTGGCTCAGTACGTCAACCTGGTAGCCCAGCTCCTGCATCCTATAGTAGGGGTATAGGAGCTCTATATCCTCGAAGAGCGGGCCAGTTATTATGAGCACGCGGCGCGCCATATCCACCACCCTCCGCGCAATAGGGAGTTATGGATGATATTTGGCTGCGCCTCCCCGGGTATATGGAGGCTTCTCGTGGCGGGGAGGGTTTATCCCGAACAGTTATTCTATCTACTTATTTTCTCCAAGGCCTCCCTAAGAATCTTCCTGGCCTCTTCTAGGGCGGCGGCGCCTTTCTCTGTGACCCGGTATCTCTTATCCCCGTCGTCGCTATAGGCTTCTATGAGCCTCTCACGCGTCATCTTGTAGAGCGCGGTGTATACTGTCACGGTTGCCGGTTTTATGCCGTATTTATCGCGCAGCCTCTTCTTTACATCATATGCTTTCAGGCCTGGCTCGTCTAGTAGTATTTTCACTATATATATCCAGAGGTTCTCAACAGTGATCTTGCGTCTGAGCCTGTCCAGCGCCTTTGTCTCCACTATTCAGCACCCTCTGTCTCCCCGGGTTTGATGCGGCGTGTATGAAGCTTTTTCCACCAGGTTTTTATCCCCCCTGTGTATCATATTTATGCTTGTTAATATTTATGGCTATGAATATGGTGCTTCGTTATGGGGAGCGTGCGCGTCGGGATAATCGGTGTGGGAAACATAGCCTCCATGCTTGTACAGAGCATAGAATACTATCGCCGCACAGGCAGCTCCGAGGGCCTTATACACGAGGTCATAGGCCCATACAGGATAACCGACCTTGAGATCGTATACGCGGTAGATGTCTCGCGCCACAAGGTGGGAAAGGATCTCGCCGAAGCTATTTTCGCGAAGCCCAATATAACGCCGCGCATAGTTGATCTCAAGCCTCTCGGGGTCAAGGTGAGGATGGGGAGGATCCTCGATGGCGTCGCGCCACACATGGTGGAGGATTTCGAGCCGGCCGATCTACCGGAGCCCAGCATGGAGGATATAGTGAGGGAGCTCAGGGAGCTCAAAGTGGATGTGCTGGTAAACCTGCTACCCGTTGGAAGCAGCGAGGCAACCCGGTTCTATGCGCGCGCGGCTGCCGAGGCGGGCGTGGCTTTCGTCAACGGTATACCAGAGTTCATAGCGAGCAGCGAGGAATACTGTAGCTTGTTCAGAGAACATGGAGCAGTTCTTCTAGGGGACGATATAAAGGGGCAGCTCGGGGCAACCATAGTAAACAGGGCGCTCGCCAGCCTGATAGCGAACAGGGGTGCCAGGCTTATCGAGGGCTACCAGCTCAATGTTGGAGGGAACACTGATTTCAAGAACATGGTTGACCACACGAGGCTGCATAGCAAGAAGATCAGTAAGACGAAGGCTGTTATAACGACGCAGGACAACTATGAGGAGCTGTGGAGAAAAGTATACGCGGGCCCCAGCGGCTATATAGAGTTCCTGGGCAACACCAAGATAGCCTATATGTATATGAGGGCGAAGGCTTTTGCGGGAAGCGATGTATTAATAGAGGTCAAGCTGACCGTAGACGACAAAGCTATGGCGACCCCGGTGCTCGTCGACACGCTAAGGCTAGCCAAGGTCCTCAAGGATCACGGGCTCAGCGGCTGCATCGACTGGGCCTCGGCTTTCTACTTCAAGCATCCCCCGAAGCCTGTTAAGAGCGACTACCAGGCTCTCCAGGAGATGTATCGTCGCCTAGACGAGCTCGGCGAGCCCATATATCCTAAGCGTACAAACCTATATTGAGAAGCTTTCCCGGGAACACAGGTTATCCAGAGCTTTTCCTCCCCCAAGCCTTTTCTCTAATACCGATAGAAGCCTCGATACAACCCTGTTGTTGACGAGCCTTCCATGAGGCCGTAGCCCGCCCGTGAACCCGCCGGGTATGTGGAGGAGCTCGTGTATAATGACCCGGGTTTTCTCCCGGCACGGGAGGTGATCATAGTTCTCGGAGACCACCTCCACTATATACTGGGGCGGCATCCCCAGCACCGTCCTCCATATACCTGGGAGGGCGTGTATGCGGGCAACGGCGCGTGTCCTGGCCCCTATGCTTCTAACGAAATAGACGCGGCCGAGATCTATGTGGCCGAAGCGATCTGGGAGGGCGCGTGTGATCGCCTCGGCCAGGATCTCGACGTCGGGGGCTGCCGCATATATTATTCTGCCGCCCATTGCTCCTCTCCCAGGGGCGTGTACGCCGTGAGGCTGGCGTTATATTAAGTGTTTTATCCCTAGAATATTATCCTGGTGGCGGGATAGGCTGCGCGTATCCTCTATATGCCGGGTCTAACGGTACCAGTGGCGGAGACGGGGGCGCTCACCGGTCATGGCCATACCTGGGTTGGCTGAGCGCGAGGAGGATGAGCTAGGGGATCTTAGGAAGAGGTTTAAGGAGTTTCTATGGAGCTATATTGATCCACGGACAGACGAGTTCAAGTATAGGCTCAGGATAAGCCGCATGGCTGTTATGAGCCAGAGAAGCCTTGTCATAGATTTCGATGATCTCGTGATCTATGATAGGAGGCTTGCCCGGATAGT
>JALVHX010000233.1 GCA_027028805.1 Desulfurococcales archaeon
ATAACTCTAAGATGGAATCCTTCGATAAAGCCCAGCGCGTGGTCGTCGATTATAGTGATCTAGGGGGCTCCGGCATATCCTTCATCGATCTATTATCCGTGGTTGTGAGAATGAACCTGTTGAGGCCACTGAATAGCTCGGAGGCCTCGGTGTCCCTGGGCGATGCATATAGAATGGCTCAGGGTATTGGCGGTTACCAGGGGGTTAAGTATGTTGAGACACAGGTTCTTGTTTACCCGGAGCGTGGCTGGGTTAGGCTAAGATACGTGTTTATCAAGGAAACAAGCACCGAGAAGAAATATATATTCATATACGGGGACGGGGATGCGGGAGCCTATACTGTTTACAAGAAGGGCTTAGGGCTGGATATGATAGATGAGTATCTTCCCGAGATGATCACGGCGTTGTTTTATTTAGCCATGGCGTCGCCGATAATATACATAATCTATCGTATAGCGGCTAGGGTTAGGAGAAAAACATAGTGATCCGCTATAATATAGGATGTAATAGATAGATTATTTTCTTTGCACAGTGTTTTTATCACTATCCTCTCTTCTAGCGCGGAGAGCGGGCCTGGGCGTATAATGGCTATAACGGTGTATGGGTTATAGAGTATTTACTGGGGCTCGGCCGCGGCTCTCCGGGGGATGGTTGCTGTGTCGGTGTTTGTTGTGTCCGGTGATTTCCCGTATATAGCTGGGGAGAAGATGCCGCTTCATTATTACTCTATGCTTTACCCCTACCTAGACTCTATATGGCGTGAGGCTATTGGTTCCCTGAGGGATCTCTGTGGTTTTGAGCGTGTTGGGAGGCGGGGGGTTCTTGTCGAGTGCGGTGATCCCGAGGATTATTCCTCTGTGCTCCTCGTCCTCCACACTAGTTTCTTTGATATAGATGGGTGGCTCCGGGGCCGAGCCTTCTTTGATAGGAGGCGTTACCTTGTCTATCTCAGCAGGGTTTATGGGCCCCGGATGGCTGCGGCGTTGAGGAGGCTGGCCGAGCGCGTGGCGGCGGGGGATCTGGCCGGCGGCTACGAGGCGGCTGTTGAGGCTGTTCGTGTGGCGGCGGATGCTGAGACCATGAACGTTATGAGCGGTGGCAGGGTGAACTATGTTTATTTCCATATGCTCCACGGCGGCATCCCGGTCACATATATAAATACGTGGCGTTTATCGGCGGCCGGCGCCGAGCCTGTGAAACGTATATCGGGGGAAATATACCGTAGCGTAGTTGAGGAGGCGGTGTTGGCGGCTAGGAAGCTGGAGGTGGTTTCCAGGCATGCCTCGTGGGGCAAAGATGCTGGTGCTGGCGTCGCGGAGCCCTAGGAGGGCTATGCTTCTGCGCATGATAGGCGCCGACTTCATGGTCGTGGAGCCCTCTGTTAGTGAGGAGGTTCGCGGCGACCCCGTGGAGACGGTTCTCTATAACGCGGAGCGGAAGGCCTTATCTGTTCTCGGCCGCGCCCCAGATGGATCCATTGTGATCGGCGCCGACACTATTGTGGCAGGCGATGATGGAGCCGTGTATGGTAAGCCTAGGAGCCTCGGGGAGGCGGCTTCTTTTCTCAGGAGGCTGAGCGGCCGGTGGCACACCGTGTATACCGGTGTTGCATTGGTTGACAAGGATACGGGGGGCTCCAGGGTTTTCTACGAGGCTACGCGTGTCCGGTTCAAGGAGCTGAGCGACCACGAGGTAAGGCTCTATCTAGCGTCCATGGAGCCCCTGGGGAAGGCTGGCGGCTACGCTATACAGGGTATAGCTTCACTGTTGATCGAGGAGATAAGGGGCGACTACTATAACGTGGTCGGCCTCCCCCTGCACAAGCTGTACGTGGCCCTCCTCTCGATGGGATATGATTTATTGGAGAAGGCTGTGGAGGGCCGGGTTCTCCGTGCACGTCTATGAGCCGCCCGAGATCTATCTCCTCAGGCCCGACGCCTACACGGTGTGGTCTGACCCCGTTGTATTGGAGAGGCTCCGCTGGTATAGATCAGTTATGCTTGACGAGAAGCCGGCCAGGTTCCTGTTAGCCAAGAAGACCCCTGTAGACGCCGACCCGTATAGCTCCGGGCTCGAGGACAAGGAGCTCTGGAGGCTCCACGAGAAGGCTCGTCGCGGCTTTGAGAGCCTGTTCAGGGAGGCCTCCGAGGACGGGCTTGATCTAGGTGAATACGGGAGGCTCGAGACCCCCCGGTACAGCTTCCTGGATGTCAAGGTTGCTTTGGCGAGGAGGATGCTTAGACGATGCACCCTCTGCGAGTGGAGGTGCCGTGTAGACAGGACTCGTATGAGGGGCTTCTGTCTCATAGGCGGCGAGGCGGTTGTGCACTCCTATTTCCACCATATGGGGGAGGAGGCCCCGCTGGTTCCAAGCGGCACTATTTTCTATGGGGGATGTAATCTCCGGTGCGTCTACTGCCAGAACTGGGATATAAGCCAGGCGGATCCCCTTGGTGGAGAAAGGGTTTCGCCGCAGAGGCTTGCCTTGATCCAGAGGCGTCTCAGGGAGACGGGGGCTAGGAACATAAACCATGTGGGCGGAGAGCCGACGCCCCACATACCCTTTATTCTCGAGAGCCTTCTTTACCTAGACGTCAATGTTCCACAGCTGTGGAACAGCAACATGTATATGAGCAGGGAGGCCATGGAGCTGATCAGGGATGTCATAGATATATGGCTCCCCGACTTCAAGTATGGCAACGATAGATGCGCTAAGAGGCTATCCTATGTAAACAATTATTACTCAACGGTTACACGCAACATACTTGAAGCATACAGGAGCGGCGGAGACATGATTATAAGGCACCTTGTGTTGCCGGGCCACGTGGAGTGCTGCACCCGCCGCGTCCTCGAATGGATAGCGCGCAACACTCCCCGCGTCCTAGTAAACATAATGGATCAGTATAGGCCCGAATACAAGGTGCTCCGCTACCCCGATAGGTTCAGGGATATAGCCCGTAGACCTACGCGGGAAGAGATAATGGAGGCCTATCGTATAGCCGAGGAGCTTGGAATAGTCTACGAGCCTGTCTCCTAGCCGGGATCCATTTAGGGGATCCCCTTATTTAGCCCACGGTGGTATGTTTGGGGAATAACTGCTCGTCAACCAAAGTATTGTCTGGCGGGAGGGATTCCGTGGCCGTGGCGGTGGAGGAGCACTGGTTTCATAAATACTATAGGGTTCTCGTGGCAGATGACGGTGACGCGTACCTGGTCTCCATCGACGTGTATAGGCGTGGCTGGGACTGGGGGGTTGACGACGAGATATGTATTGGAGAGAAGAACACCTGCATACTCTACAACAGGATCTCGCGGGAGGAGCTTAGAAGAGAGCTCGGCGGCCTCGCCGAGCACATATATGAGGCCTATAGGGTGGGGTTAAGGGTTGGCAGCAGGCTTGAGACAATCAATATAAGGGCTAGGATAAAGAGGAAGCCCGGCCCCGGCGAACTAGAGAAACTCTTCTATGCCGCATGGAGGCTCGCCGGCTGCAGGGCGCGGCGCGAAGAAGCCCTTGGCGACGAGAAGGGCTCTATTTGAAAAAAGAATGGGATTGTTTAAACCCGTTATGCGGCCGCGGCGCCGCCTTACTTGTGCGGGTGCATCATTCTATGAAAGGCCTTTCCATGGGCCGCGGTAGCGGTGGCTGCTGCGGCGTGCGGCATCGGGGGCTGCCACGGGCTTGGGAGCAGGCCGCTGATTATTGTCGAGTAGAGCACTATCCGGTAAACCACAGTGTATAGTATGTATCCGTGGACCGCGTAGTGTAGGGCTGCGCGGTAGTTTCCGCTGGATAGCAGCTGCCTCGACATGTTGAGCAGGAACTCGGCTCTGCCGAGTAGTAGCTCGGTGTTAGGTGGTAGCGTGACGTTGTGGGATACGGCATAGTTTATAGCGTTCATAAGTATGTTGCGCAGCTCCTCGGCTTTCTCGAGCACCGCGAGCACGGTCTCGTTTGTTACTGTGTGGTTTTCTCCCAGGTTGCCGCGTATTGTCTTGGCCAGCACTATCCTGGCGGTGATCGGGGACATGGCGTAGACGCGGGCCGCTAGGAGTATCAGCATCTTCGCCCTAAGCTCCATGCCGCTCTGGTTGTATTCCAGCGACTTGTTGTGCAGGAGCTCGGCCCTAGCAATAATCCTCTCGGCCAACGTCACGTTGTTCTCTATGGCCCATGTCAGCAGGGGCATTGACTCGTTCCTGACGTTGTAGAACACCGTTAACAGCTGGTCATATGTCACGTTGCCGAAGTGCCAGCGCCCGTGCCCGTGGCCTGGCCCATGGCCTGGGCCGCCGTGCCCCGGCCTCGCGGGTACGGCGAGAGACGCGGCGGCCGGCGCCGCGGCCGCGGCGAGTAGTAGAGCTACTAGTGCTAGGTAGGGGATTTTCTCCAGGTGCTTCATCTTGTTCCACCCCACTGCTCCCCTGCCTCCTTTCCTGGGGGAGCTCTGGGGGTTCCTTTGTGTACTAGTTTATAAAAGGGCCGTGACGGCTCTTGCTGGAACGTTTCGTGGAAACAGTTCTGGTTCTCCTCGGGTAAAATGTTCCGGCTCTTGGCCTGGAACGTTTCTACATAGTAGTGTCTAGTGAATACTCTTTATATATCGTGGTGGCTCTTTATTGTTTCGAGAAGGCTTCTTGTTGTAGTAGCGGGGCTTATGGTGGATATGGTATGAGCGGGCAGGTGGAGTATAGGCCGCGTATCGTGGAGAAGAGATGGGATGTTTCTATGGAGATGGAGCTTTACGAGGAATGGGAGAGGGAGGGGCTTCACCGCTTCGTCTTCGACGAGAATGATCCCAGGGAGATAATAGCCATCGACACTCCTCCCCCCTATGCGAGCGGTAAGTGGCATGTCGGGGGGGCCGCGCATTATGCGCAGATCGATATGATAGCTAGGTATTTCAGGATGAAGGGATACAATGTCCTAGTACCCTTCTACGCGGACCGTAACGGGCTCCCCGTGGAGGTGCAGGTGGAGAAGAAGTATAAGATAAACCCTCACGAGATATCGGCTACGCCTGAGGGGAGGGAGAAGTTTCTATCGTTGTGCCGCGAGTTCCTGGATGAGGCCGAGAGGGATATCGTTAAGATATGGAGGAGAATGGGCTGTAGCTTCGATTACTGGAGGAACGGCACGGATAGCCCGGAGTATAGGAGGATCACGCAGGCAACCTTCATAGAGCTGTATCGGAGAGGCTTGATCTATGAGGCCGAGAGGCCCGTTATATGGTGTCCCAGGTGCCGTACGACGCTGGCCGAGGCCGAGCTGGAGTATAAGGAGGAGGAGGGCTATCTATACTATATAAAGTTCCATGTAAAGGAGCTCGGCAGAGACGTGGTGGTGGCCACCACTAGGCCGGAGATGCTGAGGGCCTGTAAGGCGCTTGTCTATAACCCCAACGATGACAGGTATAAGCATCTCGAAGGCCTCCACGCGATTAATCCTCTCTACGGCCACGAGATGATAATAACGGCTTACCCGGAGGTTGACATGAAGTTTGGAACCGGCCTCGTAATGGTGTGTAGCTACGGCGACCAGATGGATGTGAAGATGTTCCGCGACCTCGGGCTGGAGCCGACGATAATAATAGATAAGGAGGGCCGCATGCTCCCCGAGACGGGGCCCCTGGCGGGCCTCACCGTTAGGGAGGCGAGGAAGAAGGCTGTGGAGTTGCTCGAGGAGAAGGGGCTTATAGTTAAGAAGGAGCGGCTTGTCCACAAGGTGCCTATATGCTGGAGATGTAAGACGCCTGTCCAGATAATTCATACACGTGAGTGGTTCCTGAAGCAGCTGGAGTATAAGGACAAGATCAGGGAGATCGCTTCGCAGATAAAGTTCTATCCCGAGATGCATCGTGTGAAGCTATACAACTGGATAGATAGCGTCTCCATGGACTGGCCTATAAGCAGGGACCGCTACTATGCTACGGAGGTTCCAGTGTGGAGGTGTAGGAAATGTGGGGCGGTTCTCGTCCCGGAGCCGGGCAGATACTATAGGCCGTGGAGAGATGAGCCTCCATGGGATAGGTGTCCGCGCTGCGGCGCCCCCCGCGACATGCTCGTGGGGGAGAAGAAGGTCTTCGATACGTGGTTCGACAGCAGCATATCCGTGCTCTACGTGACGGGGTATGGGAGAAACGAGAAATTGTTCAAGAAAGCCTTCAAGTACACATTGAGGCCGCAGGGATACGAGATTATAAGGACGTGGCTATACTATACGCTTCTCCGCGTCTACCAGTTGACGGGCAAGCCCGCGTTCAAATGGGTTAGGATAACGGGTATGGGTCTCGATAAGAAGGGGCGCGCGATGCACAAGTCTCTCGGAAACGTGATCGATCCCGAGCCCTACCTGGAGAAATATGGGGGAGACGCCTTCCGCTACTGGAGCGCGGCGGCGGCGAAGCTGGGCTATGACTACAGGTTCCGCGAAGACATGTTGAAAACAGGCCGCGCCTTCGCCACCAAGCTCTGGAACATAGCCCGGTTCATATCGATGTTCGAGTATCCCGCCGAGGGCTACGTGTTGCGGGAGATCGATAAGGCTACGCTGGCGAAGCTGGCTGAGCTCATAAAGAGGGTTGACGAGGCCTATGGTGAAATGGACGTGTATACCCCGATAACAGAGCTCTACCAGTTCGCCTGGAACTATTTCGCCAGCCACTACCTGGAGGCTGTCAAGGCGAGGGCGTATAACAGGGACGGCTCCTATAGCGTGGAGGAGCAGAGGGGCGCGTGGTACACCCTCTACACTGTTCTAGACGCGATATTGAGGATGCTTGCCCCCATAATGCCGTTTGTGACCGACGCCATCTATAGGAGGCTGTTCGGTAGGAGTGTCCACAAGGAACGGTTCCCCGAGCCGAGGGATGAGTGGATGGGGTGGAGCGGCAAGGCGGCTGACCTGCTCGTCGAGATAAACACTGCTATATGGAGCTATAAGAAGAAGAAGGGTATGCGGCTGCGCGACCCCCTGGGCCGCGTAGCTATACCGGGAGAGGCCAAGGGGCTTGTGGACGAGATACGTGACCTTCACAGGATCGGGGAGGTTGTTGTATACGGCGAGGAGAAGCCCGTGGGCGAGGATCTCGGCGGAGGAGTATTGTTGCTGGAGCCCTAGGCGTCCCCGGAACCCCTTATCTTTCTCTCAATAAACCATCCAAGCCTCCGTAGCTGTGTCCTAAAAGGGAGGCGCCCCGGCACCGGTTTCACACGCCCCTTTTTTATGGCATCCAGCACCGCTTTATCGCCGGGCCCGTCGACCTCAACCCACGTATACGCGGCCCCTATGGCCTCCAGGATATGGGCGTCGCTGTTGGCTAGTCCTGGTAGCCCTAGAAGCCTCGCGGCCTGCATGGCCTTTCTATTTGCTCCACGGGAGGCAGAGGCGTTCCATACCTCTACGGCGTCCCATTCATCGTAATCATATATAGCGTCGCCTATGCCTTGCCGCATGGTATCGAAGGGGTGCGCCGGCACTACTAGGCATTCATGCTCGTGAGCGTTGTCTATGAGCTCCGGGAGCCTGTCTATATAGTCTATTTCATCCAGACAATACACCAGTACATCCCCGTGCTGTGTACGCACCTCGTTCCCGACGACAACCACCAGCTCGGCCCCGATCCTCTCCGCATAGCGTCGCGCGGCCAAGGCTCCCCGGAAAGTATTAT
>JALVHX010000234.1 GCA_027028805.1 Desulfurococcales archaeon
TGTAAGGGATCTCGCGGGGGCCTTCATGATAGAGTATACTGCCCAGTGTATAAGGGAGTGTGAGAGGGAGAAGATAAAGAAGATACTCGCGGTGCTGACAACGTACCTGGAGCGTGCAGGGCCATGACCCCGCGGGAGATCAGGGAGAGGCTCAGGGAAGCCCCCCTCACACAGCTCACAATGCTCACAGCCGGCTACGTGCTCCGAGTAATACCGGTGGCGAGCATAGCCGGCTACATCCTCCTAGCATACGCGTGGACAAGGATCAGGGGCTGGATAGGCTACAGGGGCCTAGCAATCGCCGCCGCCATCCTCCTAGCCGCCGCCGCGGCCGCGGAAGCCCTCAACACGGCTACAGGGGGGGCGTTAACAGGGGGCCCCAGCGTCGCCTCGAGAAACCCCCGCGACGTAGCCGAGTCCGTTAGATGGGTGGCCGACAACCTCGCATCACCCATCGCGCTAGCAGACTCCGCCATAATAGCCGCCGCGCTGGCGGCTGAGGCCCTCCTCATACATAGGGCTAGGAGAACCCTGGGCAGGCTACTGCCGAGGCTACTGCCGCCCCTGCTCATCGCCGCCGCGCTACTATACGCCGCATCCATACCCGCCGCCCTGGCCGCGCACAACAACCTCTACTCCTACGCCGGCCGGGTCGAGGAGGAGTATGGCGGCAAGGGGGCTCTCACAGACCAGGAGCTGTGGAGCATAATGATGGGGAGCTTCGAGGCTATGGCGCCCCTCCTAGCTGTCCGGATAACAGGCTACATAGTATTCCTCGCCGCAAGCATATGGGAGGCGGTATCCTTCAACAATATACGGGGGGAGGCTCGGAGGATAATAGAGCTCGAGAGGCTTGTCACGAGGGAGGCGGAGAGGGAGGAGGTGGACAGCATACCCTAGGCGGGAAACCTCTCTGAGGCGGCCGCTTCTAGGTGCCTATAACCAGTATCTCTGAGCCTGTCAGCTTCCTCAGGAGCTCCACGACGGATAGGGCGGCGAGATGGCTTGTCTTAGGGTTCGTGGGGCTAGGCTTGTTCTCCACCACTATATGGATGCGGGAGGCCTCCGCCTCCACCGTGATCTCGTGGATGTTTCTCTCCACCCCGGGATCAGCTATTATCTCGACCTCGGGCTCGACGCCTGATGCTAGATACAGGGCGGCTACAACGTTTATGTTGCGGGGAAACCTCTTCACGGCCTCCGAGGCCTTTCCCCTGAAAACAGTCTCGGGGGCCCCGAGCTCCCCATAGCCCAGGGCGCGCGGGGGCTTACGGGTTCTCAGAAGAACCCTGTATATGCCTGCAGGCCTCAGCGCCCTCACCGCGTCGAGGCCCGCGATCGCGCCTGTTGGGACATAGATCGATGCACCCGAGGCATGCGCCACCTTGACAAGCTTCTCACGCAACCCCTTGTCGAGGAGGGCGCCGACGCTCATAACCACGAGGTCTATGCCCCTGGCAACGATCTCTACCCCGTAGCTCCTCACAGCCTCCTGGCTCGCCGCCTCCACCACGATATCCGGGGACGCGTCGAGGAGGTCGTCGAGGGAGTCGGTTACAGCAGGCATCCCTGCATCCAGGCGCTTCGCGGCAAGCCTCATGCACTTGTCCGGGAAAACATCCATCAATGCAACTATCTCCGCGTCGACGAGGCCCCCCGCGACGCCCTCAACTATCACGGAGCCGATGGCGCCACAGCCTATGACGGCTAAACGCTTCCCCAAGCCAGGCACCTCCGAGACAGCCACGCGGCCCGCATTGATGGAGGCCGCGGCGAGGATAATACACGGGAACCGTTTCTATATAAACTAACATGGCGTCCCCGTGTCTCCTCCGCGCCAGGCCTCAACGGGGGCCGGGGAAGCTATATTATTATGCATAGCCATCCCTTGTTTCTTTGAGGCGTTATCCCAGGGTGTAGGCTATGCGGCGCGCCGCTGTGCTTCTCGTGCTCCTGGCCCTTGTAGCGCTCATAGGGGGTGTGCGCGGCCCCGGCTCGGCCGCCCCCATCAGGGGGGACACGATCTTTGTCGGCCTGGACGCCTTCGCCGTGGCCCCGGGGCCGCATGGCCTCGTGGCCGTGGTGACGAAGGCCAGCTTCGTGGCCCTTGTCTCGGCCCTGAATAATAGCCTGGTTGCTCTCAGCCACCCGGGTGTCTTCGAGTCTCCCCCGGGCTCCGCGTTGTGGACGGATAAGGGTCTCTTGATAACGTATAGCGATACCGGCGACGTATTGATGTATGACGCGTTCACGGGCAGGGTTAAGTGGAGCCTCAAGGGGGTGGGGGGAGGCGCTACGGGCAAGGCGTGTCTCCTCAACAACAGCTATGCGGCTGTAGCGGAGGGGAAGGAGCTCTGGGTGATCAACATCGACGAGGGATACGTCGCGGCCCGCTACAGGTTCACGCAGGAGATCAACGATGTCTCGGCCTCTCCCCGGGGAGACCCCGTGGCTATAGCGGGGAGAAGCAACCTGGCCATATTCTCTCTCCGGGAGAACAGGACTCTATACAACGACACGTCCACGATAAGGGCCGTGGTGTCTAGGGTTGCGTGGAGCCCCGGCGGGGAATGGATAGCGGTATCGGGGATAATAGCGGGGACAGAGGACTTCAGG
>JALVHX010000235.1 GCA_027028805.1 Desulfurococcales archaeon
GGAGAAGCTCCTAGAGTACTCCGAGCAGATAAAGCCCTACGCCCTAGCCATACTCCTACACGAGTTCAACACAGCGCTAGAAGAGGCCGCCGACGCCTGCGAGGACGCAGGCGACTATATCAGGGCATTGATCGTTGTCTACAAGAAAGAGGGTGGGAAAATATAGCGCACCAGCCCCGCCTCGCCGAGGAGACGCGCGTCGCCAACCCCCTCCTTCCCTTGTTTTTGCCAAGACATAGAGGGAGGCTCCTAGATAAGGGTGAATATCTTTATAAAAGCCATTGCCAGGCCCGCGACGACCGGGAAGGCTATGAACCATGCCGCCACGATCTTGGCGAGCGTCCTTATGTTCACGCTTTCAACTCCCTTAGCGAAGCCTACGCCCGCCACCGCGCCCACGATCGCGACCGTGGTTGAGACGGGGAGGCCGAGCCTCGTGACAATGAGTATCGCTATGCTTCCGCTGAACTGTGCTATGAAGGCTGTCTCTATGTTGAGGAGGGTTATCTTCTCGCCTATGGTCTCTATCACCCTGTAGCCCCACATGACGATGCCGGCCGCTATCCCGAACGCGCTCAGGGCGAGGGCGGGGAGGGGTATCGTGACCTTTGCCGGTATATAGCCCTTCTCGGCCGCGATCAATATCCCGGCCAGCGGCCCCGCCGAGTTCGCGACATCGTTGGCTCCGTGGCTGAACGCCATGGCCGCCGCGGTCACCAGCAACAGTATCCGGAACAGGTAGCTCCTGGCCTCCTCCGGGCTCTCCGGGGTCTTCCGTGACACTGCGACGTGGTAGGGGATGGTTAGGAGAACTGATGCGGCTATGCTGGTTCCAATAGCCCATGCTAGATCGGATACCTTTAGGGTTTTAACGTTCAGCAGGAACACTGTCGTGAAGACGAGGAGGAAGTACATGACGCTACTCACGAGTATCATTCGGTTTCTCTCGAGGCCCTGGAGCCTCGGGTGAACATACTTGTAGATCGCGACAGCTATCAGCCCGCTCATGAAGGGGAGAACCAGCCACGCGGTAATGATCGCTGAGACGAGGCCCCAGTTGACGTTCGAGAACCCCACTGTATATATTCCGAAGCCCACTACCCCGCCCACTATTGCCTGGCTTATGCTCATGGGTATCCTGAACCATGTAGCCATTATAACCCATATACCGGTGGCGAGTAGCGCGGCCAGCATGCCCACAACGATCAGCTTAACGTCACCGATCATGCTTGTGTCAACTATGCCTTTCATCAACGTCTTACTGACGAACCTCCCGTAGAGCATTGCGCCGGTGAAGTCGAAGATCGCGGCGAACCAGAGCGCCTTCTTCACGCTAAGAGCCTTTGATCCAACCGCGGTTCCTATCGCGTTGGCGGCGTTGTTCGCCCCGTTAACCCATGCCACGAGGAACGCGGCGAAGACTCCTGCGGGAACCCACCACCACTCGATCACAGCCGCTACACCTCCCCCTCCACTGGATCCTGGTAGCCGAGCCCCTGGGCCCGGGTGATCCATGGTATGTGGTTAGGTATGGCCGCGGAGCCCGGGGAGCGTGATAGAACACTGCAGGGGGATCGCCGGAGAGGGCTGGGCCTGCTCGGCGATGGTTATCTTAAATGGTTATGCATGCATACAATATATACTTTGCCTTATCGCGCCCACGTCATACATACATGCATATACCGTAAGTATCAATTGATCGCGTAGAAGGCCGGGAGAGGGCGCTTCATCCCATCCCCTGAGACGGGGGTGTCCGGCCCCACTCCACCGGGTCGTCAACAATATAGCGCCGGATATGCCTCATTAATTTTTCCCTCAAACAATTGGGGCCGAGAACCCTCTCCCCTACTCCGCGAAAGCCGCCTCAACTTTCTCGGCGTCGCCGTGGCGCGTCACTATGAGTAGCTCGTCTCCTGGAAGTATCTCTGTGTCCGGCTTGGGGGCTATGTATTTATCTCCCCTATATATAGCGGCTACGGCGGCGGACTCCGGTAGCTTTATCTCGCCGAGCTTCCTGCCCTTCATCGATGCCGGAGCTTTTACGAGCATGAACCTGGCGTCCCCTCTCTGCATCATGGATAGGTTGAGGGGCCCCGTCCTCGCAACCATGTGGAGTATCTGTACAAGGGTCTGCTGTATAGGGTTGACTATGCCGTGTATACCCATGTCGACTAACACCTTGTTGTAGCGGGGATCATCGATCTTCACTATTATGTTTGCCTCGCTGAGCCGCCTAGCTATTATCGCGGCTATAATGTTCTCTTTATCATCGTTTCCCACAACTATTACTGTATCAGCCTCCTCGACCCCTGCCTCGTGGAGTATATCGGGCATAGCCGGATCCCCCACCAGCACCATACAGTCTATCCTGGAGGACAGCTCGTCCGCCCTCTCCTTGTCTCTCTCAACAATAACAACCTCGTAGCCTGCCTCGACAAGGCTCTTGGCGACAAGCTCTCCTAGAAGAGAACCGCCTAGAACCAGGGCTCTCACAGAATCATCACCGCTCGCTGGGCCTGCCTATGTTGGCCGGGTTAAGCAGTATGAGCACCGGCACTATTTCAACCCTTCCCATCCACATGTCTATTATAAG
>JALVHX010000236.1 GCA_027028805.1 Desulfurococcales archaeon
TGATTAGTGGGGGAGGCTCAGCGCTTTTCGAGCAGCCCAGGCCGGGCTTGAGCTTGGATGATATAGCGCGGGTCTCCAGGATGCTTATGGAGAGCGGGGCTGATATTGTTGAGCTAAATACCGTGCGCAAGCATCTCTCAATGGTTAAGGGGGGCTGGCTGGCTAAGAGGATAAGATCAAGGGTCACGGTATCATTGATAATAAGCGATGTCGTCCGGGACCCCGTGGAGTTTATAGCGTCGGGGCCCACGGCGCCGGATCCGACAACGTTCTCGGACGCGCTTAGGGTTATGAAAAGGCGCAGGGTATGGGATAAGGCTCCTGAGAGCGTTAAGAGGATCATAGAGATGGGTGTCAAGGGCCTTATCGAGGAGACGCCTAAGCCCGGTGATCCGGTCTTCGAGAGGACATTTAACTATATAGTGGCCAGCAATGCGATCAGCCTTAGCGCGATAAAGAACTTCCTCTCATCCAGGGGCTATAATGTTCTAGTGCTCACGCCGTATATGGAGGGCGAGGCAAGGGAGATCGGAAAGGCGCTTGCCGGGATAGCTTATAGTGCGGCAAAGCTCGGCATACCCCTAGAGCCGCCGTGCGCGATCATAGCTGGCGGAGAGACAACTGTCACGGTCAGGGGCTCAGGGATCGGTGGAAGGAACCAGGAGCTGTGTCTAAGCATAGCTATAGGAATAAGAGGGGTTGAGGGAGTATATGCGGGATGCATGGGTAGTGATGGAATAGATGGTGTGAGCCCTGCGGCGGGCGCGCTTGTAAGCTATAAGACGGTTGATGAGGCAGTCTCCATGGGCCTGGATCCAGGGGAGTATCTCGAGAACAACGACAGCTATACTTTCTTCAAGAAACTGGGGAGAACCATAGAGACAGGCTTGACGGGCACAAATGTAAACGACTTCGTGGTGCTTCTCATCGATAAACGGTCCCACGGTTAACCCATACATGTAGCGGTGTCAAAAATCTTATTTAGCCATCGGCCCGTAATTATCACGTAGATACGTGATCGCCTCTGAGACAGGTGATTAGCCATGGCCAAGATAAGGGTATGGATTGATCCCCGCGACAACTGTATCAGCGACATGGTATGTGTCAGCATATGCCCCGACGTCTTCGAGATGAGCCCCGAGGACAACAAGAGCCAGATCGTCGAGCAGTATAGAAAGGACGGCAATATCGCCGAAGGCATCGTCCCCGAGGACTTCAAGGACTGTGTAGAGCAGGCTGCCGCGGCGTGCCCCGTGCAGATCATACACTTCGAGGAAGTAGCCGAGTAAACCCGGCCAGTATACATTAACCCTTAGATTAGGGGGGTCTTTCTACCGGTTTTTTAAGGCAATGCCTTTCTCGGCAAACTAGTATATTTACCGCCTCTCCCAGTGTTTCTAGGTAGTGAAACATATAGTTACTATTAGGTGATAGGGGGCCTAGGCCGGTATGGCTATACGTGTCCTGGTTGAGCTGTATACAACGCTCCCGGAGAAGCTTGGGTGGAGAAAGAAATGGGTAGAGCTCCCCGATAATGCGACTCTACGCGATCTCTTCGATGCCGTGGAGGGTCTTGAGGAGGCTAGAAGGGAGTACCTCGAGAAGGGATGGGATCTGATAATCCTGGTTGATGGGCGTCACCACAAGTTTACCGGGGGTATGGATACGAGGCTCTATGACGGTGCCACCGTTTCTGTGTTTCCACCGTCGGCTGGCGGCTAGTGGGATGTCTTGATTAATTATTATAAGAGATGTAATACATATGTGGGATAGGGGATGTATATGGTGAAGCGTGATAAAAAGACACGGGAGAAATGGGTCAAAGTGTTCCTAGAGCTTATGGAGGGATACGAGGATCTGCCGCGTGAAGAGGAGTCTCCGTGCAGTAGGTGCCCTCTGCGCGGCTTATGCGGTTGAGAACACCGGGGGCCTCTATGCCTGGCTGTGCATTATCATAAGAATAAGGGGTTGTTCAGAAAAAGCTTGTGTTCTCTAGGGAACCGGTATGGTTTATGTATCATGCTACTCTGGTAGAAGGCCTTCTTCTTCCAGGCGGTCTGCGAGCCATTTTAGGCCGAGTTCTTCTAGTTTTGCACGTGTTGGGCGGCCGTCCTTCCATCCGCGTAGCTGGTAGTACTCGTCGAGCATTTCGTGGAGCCTTACAACCTGGCCCTTGCTTGCGCCTTCGGGCATTGGTTCCTCGAGGAAGCGGCGTGGCAGTGTATCGTATTCGCGGCCGTCGCCGAAGCTGAGCACGTTGAAGGCTCTCTCAGCGTTGTATATTCTTTCTCCTATCTTGTGTACCTCTTCGCGTGTTATATCCCACCCGGTTACGGAGGCCAGTATGTCGGCGTAGTCTTGATCCCATATGGCGAAGCTCGAGAACTTGCACACAACCATGGAGTCTATTACTGCGAATACGTCCTGGAACTCTTTGACAAGCTTCGGCTTGCCCTTTGTCTCAAACCGGTCCACGAGTGTCGGGACGCCGAGAACCTCGGGAGATATCATGTATGCTCTGAGATGGCATCCTCCGCGGTTACTGGTTGCATAGGCGAGCGCATGGCCCTGTGCTCCACGGGGATCATAT
>JALVHX010000237.1 GCA_027028805.1 Desulfurococcales archaeon
TAATATATACTATCCTCGTTATCGAATAACATTTTGTTTCAACAACTATTAAACATATCCAGTATAAGCCGCATCGATAAGCTCTTTCCAATAACAGCTATGGTGTAGGAAGAAGAGGAAGTTGATCCTAGAGACCCGCTATGGCGAAGGTGTCGGAGTTCGCCTGCAGGCTATCGAGGAGCTTCTTCGCGTTCACGTTATAGAACGGCGGGTATATGCGGGGCTTAGGCGGCTCCTCGCCGGGCTTCAAGGCCTTCCTGGCGACGAGCTCATCTATAATCCTCTTCTTGAGCTCATCGTCCGCCAACACGCTATGGTATATGGTGCCGAGGCTCACCTTTAGCATCTCCGGTATATGCGACTCGTCGCGCTCCTCGTGTATATGGGGGTTGCGTGGCTCCACCTGGTATATCTCGATCGAGTGCTTGGCTATATCGGCGAACCTCGGCTTCTTGAGCCCGCTATACTCCTCGAGCATATGGACGATCTCATACGGCTCTATGCTGAAGCCGCCGGAGTAGTAGAGGCGCTCCGCCAGCTCCATGGTCATGGCGTGTTCCCCGGCGTTGCTTGTCCTTATTATATCTGACTCGAACTTGGTCACACGCGCCACGAGCATGTTCATATACTTATTGGTTATCTCCGACACCCTTCCCCTGCGGCGGAAATAGAAGCGGCGTCCCACGAACTTTGTTTTATACGGCCATTTCAGCCTTATCATAGCATATTTCGAACGAGCCATATAGAATCCCGCTGCGTAGACATCGACGTACTCGTTGACAGCCCCCGGTATATAGTTGTCCGAGTCAATGAATCCAACATATTTTCTCCCAATAGCCTTGGCCAGGAGGAGGCCCAGTATCATCCCCTCGCCCTTACCACTCCTCACCATACCATCCTCTCCCAGCAGATACGGGTACCCGGCCTCCGTCAAGGCATCCGCCAGGGCTATGTCGCGTTGATGAATCATCATAAACGGCCTCTGCGTTAGACGATAGAAGTGGAAAACCATGTCCAGCTCTATCCTATACCTGTCAACTATGTTGCGCGTACTATTAGATACTATTATTACGAACGACTCATGGGGTATGCCGCTCAGGACGCCCTCGAGAACCTTCGGGTTCTCATCCTTTACGGGCACTATTATCGCTATATCAGACTCCAGTTTCTCGAGATCAGCTCTGCTAACGTTTATCACGCCGGGGAGCTTACCGGCCGGTCCCGTGGATAAGCCGCCTGTTAGCTCGAGCACCCTCTGCACAGAGTATATCTTCACTGAGCCAAACCTCTCCATGTACCTGGGCATCTCCAGCCTCATCACATATACACCCCTGCTCGCTGCTCCCTCCATGAACCCTATAATATTATCCGGCTATGGATTAGTTATATGTTATCGTTGCCGAGAAGCAAGGAGGCGGAGGGGCTTGAGGATCAACGTCATCGTCACGGATCTTGATGGTACGCTGCTCGATGAGGCGTATGGATACGATGGCGTAGTATACCTTATATCGCGTCTAGAGGAGAGAGGCGTGCCCGTGGTCTTCTCCAGCTCGAAGAGCAGGGCGGAGATAGAGTATTATAGGAGAAGCATGGGCGCGGTATCGCCTTTCATCTCGGAGAACGGGGCCGCCATCTATATAGATAGCCGCGACCCGTATCTGAGAGGGATTAACGGGGAGAGGGCAGGGGATTATATACGCATAGTTCTCGGCGCCACCGTCGACGAGATAATGGGTAGGATCGGTGATCTACTAGAGGATTATAGGAGGCGCGGCCTCATATCCCTTTTATCGGAAATGGCTATAGATGAGATAAGCACGCTAACCGGCCTCCCGCCCGAGCTGGCCGCGCTGGCCAGGATACGTGAGTTCAGCATAGTGTTCCATCCCCACAGCCCCAGAGTAGCCGAGGAGATCCGGGTTGCCGTGGAGGAGAAGGGGTTGCGCGTCTCAACGGGGGCAGGGAAGCTATACTCTATAACAGGGGCGCACGACAAGGGCACGGCCCTCAGGGTTCTCAGAGAACTCTATATTGGTCAAGGCTACGAGCCCGTGTTCATAGCCCTCGGCGACGGCTTAAACGACGCCCCCATGCTCCGCGAGGCCGAGACAGCTGTGCTTCTAGGGGGACGCATCGATGTAGCCGAGGCCGTTGGGCGCAGAGACCTCGTCGTCTTAGAGAACCGGGGGCCGATGGCGTGGAGCAGGATAGTATCCTCCCTGATCCCGTGCACGTGACCCAGTTGTCCCGGGGGAGCCGCTGCGTGGAGAAAGCCGTGGATCTCTACTCTAGATGCGTTTATCCAATAGGATACGCCGCCATACTCGATGTGCTCTCCTATCCGAAGCCGGGGAACGTGTCCAGGTTTTCTCCGAGAGGCATCCTGGACAGCTTCCTCTACTCGGCGGCATCGCTCCAGAAATACCTGCTTGCCGCCAGCATAAGGGGGTATATAGGTGTCTTCCGGGAACACACGATCGGTGATCTACTATATATGAGCGTAAGGGATTCCGTTACGAGCCGCGGAGCCGAGGAGCTCCTCGGCGAGAAGATCCTGCTCCTACCCCTCGCCCTGGCCTGCGGGAGAATA
>JALVHX010000238.1 GCA_027028805.1 Desulfurococcales archaeon
CAAGGCGTACGCCTATTGGGTTGAGGGAAAGAGGCTGACAAGCCATAGCGAGCTATGGGAGTATATGAGGCTAATAGCTAGGGAAGAGGGGTCATGGGTTAGGGGGGCCTGGATGTATGCTAATGGCATGCATACATGCTTCTACGAAGACTGGTGCTCCAGAGAAGACGTGGAAGACGCGCTCGAAAAAATAGAGAGGCTGGTGAAGAGAATAGCTTCCCTAATAAAGAAGGGCCCCGCGACAAGCGTCTCCGAGAAACGCTAGTCGGCGGCCGCGAACCCGGGCTCCTCCGCCACAAAAGACCCCATATCCCGCTTAAACAGTGGAGCATCCCCCGAGGAGACCCTCCCCGGGTGCTATTCCAACGCGTCTCCCCAGGCCTCGTTGGCTGTCTCGCGGAGGGGCTGTCGGGGAGCGCTCTATTGTTATAATATAGTTAATAATGGTCTGGGCGGGTTGTATTTGTTTACATGGGTGATCCATGTCTTGCCGCGTCCTACTCCTCCACCTGTGCGCGGCGAGTGGGGCGGGAGGATTGATCCAGGGCTCGCTCTCCGCGCCATAGAGTCTGTGCGGGAGGCGTTGAGGTATATGGAGTTCGGGCCCCCAATCATCCACCGGGGGCCTGGGGGCGAGGTGGGCGTGGATGTGCCGTTGATGTATCACGGCTACGCCCTGGACAGGGTCCACTATGACCCCTACACCGGCTCCCCGTCGCCGAAGGGGAGGCCTGTCAGGGCCCTCGGGGTCACCGTGGACGAGAACCGGGTGCTAGAAGCCATGAACAGTGTTCTCGGGGAGCTGAGGGTGCTGGATGCCGCCGAGTACAGGGGGCCCGAGGAGGCCTGGGCCGTCCCCTTGGCGTGGAGGAGCTTCATAATAGCCCACGTAAAGGTTACGCGCGACGGGAGAGAGCTGGTGCCCGACTATGGGCTCACCGAGGAGCTGAGGCGGCGCATACTCTGATCCCTTCCCCTGGTGGCTGTCGGGGAGCCCTTTAGCCGCGCCATATGAAGTGGGGTGTGTTGACGCACCGCTTTCTCATAAAGGTATATAGGCTCCTGGAGGCGGCGGCGGGGGAGAAGCTTCTGCTTCTCCTGCTCCTCCTCTACGCCGCGCTCCTCATAGCCGATCCCGGGCTAGCCTATAGGACGCCGGGGCTCGTCGACGTGGACGCCCTCGCCGCCATAGCCATGTTCATGACTGTCTCCAGGGGCCTCGAGCTCTCCGGCGTGTTCGAGCACGCGGCCGCCTCGCTACATACGAGGGCGGGGAGCCCCCGCACCCTATTCATGTTGTTTCTCGCGGCCTCGGGCCTCTCCGCGGCACTGATCATGAACGACGCCGCCCTCTTCATCTACATCCCCCTAGCCTCGGCCCTCGCCAGAGAGACGGGTGTGGACAGGGACAGGGCTCTGATCCTCCTAACCATATCGATAAACGTGGGATCCGCTCTAACCCCTATAGGTAATCCGCAGAACATTATTGTTTGGAGACACTATCACCTGGGCTTCCACGAGATAGTATGCGTCATGGCGCCCTATACAGCCATATCCCTGCTCCTCGTGGAGGCGGCGGCGCTGATACTGTTGCGGGGATCCCATCCCGCGGCAGAGGCGGGCCCGGGCTCGCCGCCGCGGATACGCCTGGATAAGAGGCTGTTATATGCCTCGATACTGCTCCTGGCGATAGATATAGTGGCCTCGGAGACCGGCCACGTTCTCCTCGGCCTCGCCGCCACTCTCCTAGCCTTCCTCGCGGTGGAGAGGAGTGTTCTCCGGGGAATAGACTATGCGCTCCTAGCCGTCTTCGCCCTAATGTTCATAGATTTCCGCGAGCTCTCCCTCCTCCTATCCCCCCTGCCCCTCCTCAGCCTAGATAAGCCATACACCGTTATACTGGCCGCCGCCCTGCTGAGCCAGGCGATAAGCAACGTGCCGGCCACGATAATGCTGGTGAACCATACAGGCAACTGGGCCGCCCTAATGATAGGGGCTAACACCGGGGGAGCGGGCCTGGCCACGGGCTCCCTGGCGAACATCATAACTCTGAGAATAGCGAGGATCAGGCACAGGGACTTCCTGAAGACGAGTATACCATACTATATAGCGTCACTAATGATCTTCACAGCACTGGCCTACCTAAACATATACCCGTATCCAGGCAGATAACGCCGCCTGGAGGAAGTCTATGGACGAGATCACCCCCGCTAACAATGATGCTATGAACAGGTTTGCCGCATAGCCTTATTCATCAACAGGCCCCGGTGTCCGGGGTATAAGCGTATAGAGTCATGGTTTTTCATTGTTTCTCCGGTACAGGTTATTTATGCGCGTTGTAGCTATATAGTCATATGGCGATATTATTGGGGAGGTATACAACTATATCCGTTCTGAGAGAGGTTAAGGAGTTGTTGGCCAAGGAGAAGGGGAATAGGAATTGGAGCGAGTTCTTATTGGAGCTCTATAGAGAAGCGAGGACAGCCAGGGCTAGGCGGGCTTTTGAGGAGCTCAGGCGAATGCTTAGCGATGAGGAGCTGAAGGAAATAGCTGGGTCTAGCATAGAGTTTAGAGAGAGGTTTAGGCTAA
>JALVHX010000239.1 GCA_027028805.1 Desulfurococcales archaeon
GTCCCACGCCGTCTCCGGCGGGCTAACCGATGCGGCTATCTCTAGGTCGGGCGCCGGCGCGTAGAGTGATGTGTTGTATATGTTGTTGCCCCTATCCGGGTCCCCTAGCTCGTGGTGGTGGCCGTACACCGGGTAGCCGTATATATAGCGCTCATAGTGGTCATCGGCTATCACCGTGATATTGTTGACGCCGGGCCGTGCGTTGAACACTATATGTATCTCTACGGCCTCCCCCGCGCCGAGCGTCCCGGAATAATATGTTTGCCCGACGTATTCCCCGTTTATGAAGACGGCTGTATAGAATCCTCTCGCCGTATCACCCGGCCCGTTGTTCCTGATCGTTACAGTTACATCCACAGGCTCCCCGGCGACGGGGCTCGTGTTGTTGAGGGATACGCTTGTTATCTCTATGTCGGTGGCCAGCACGGTTATGTTGTCCTGGTACACGTTGTTGTCCTCGCGGGACTCGGAGACCCTGTCCTCCTCATCGATCACGAGCCTCAGCACGTGTTCGCCGTAGCCTATGCCTGTGAGCGTGATTTCCCCGCTGTACGTGGCGTTGGCTCCGAGGCCGCCGTGGATCGTTGTTATGTTGTAGTATTCGCCGTCGACGTATGCTTTTACATAGAACGTGTTCTTTGTTGTCGAGCCGTTGTTTCTGATCGTGAAGTATATTGTTACCGGCTCCCCGTAGGAGGCCGGGCTCGGCGTCCACGTGACTGTTTCCCAGAGGAGATCGGCTGGGGGCACGGTGTATGTTAGCGTCGCGTTGTTGTCTCCGTAGCTGTCCTCGGGCACCCTGTGGTCCCTGTTTATCGATATCGTGATGTTATGGGTTCCGCCCTTGACGACGTGGTAGTATTTCTTCTCCACGAAAGTGTTCCCGCCCACGCCGTCGATGGTGTCGGTGTACACGAGTTTTCCATCAACATATATCTCTACGTGAACCGTGTCTCTCGTAGGGTACCCGGAGTTTATGACACGGTACCTTATCTCGACCACGTCTCCCTCGTATACACTGGTCATGTCGGGCAGGGATGCCTCGACGCTCAGGGAGACGTAGGGTATGTTCCCGGTGACTGTGTAGTTGTTGTTTGTCTCATTGACCTCGTTGATCTCGTTGCGGGGGTCGACCTCTACGCGTATCTCGACGGGCCCCGACCGCATGGTGGCTGAGACTGTTAGGGTTGCCCGGGATCCCGCGGGGAGCCCGTTCACTGTCCTCATGTAGAGCTGGTTGTTGATGTACACGTATACCAGTACTGGGCGGTGTATGTTTCCGGGCCCGTTGTTTGCTATGGTCACGTTGACCAGGCCCTTGTCCTTGTCAGCCGGCGGCGGCGTGAACGACACGTTCTCCACGGCCAGGTCGGCTGGCTGGGCGTATACTAGTAGCGTGTACCTGTTGTTGCTCCTGTTCTCGTCGACGACGCTGTGCTCCTCGTCCACGACAACGGTTATGTTCAGCAGGGGCGCCCGGGCTGTCGCGGTGAGCACTATGGTCGTGTTCTTGCCCGCCACCAGTCCATGGATCGTTGCCTGGTCGGCGAGGGTATTGTTGGCGTAGAGCCTCACGGTGAAGTCGTGTGTTATGCTTCCCGGCCCATTGTTCTTGACCGTCGCGTATATGTAGAGGAGATCCCCGTCCCCGGGATCGCTGGGCGTGATCTCCACACGCTCCACCGATAGATCAGCGGTGACTATGTGGAAGACCACGGCCTCCTGCTCGCCGCGCGCCAGTATAACCTGCTGGGAGAGCTCCGCGGAGCCCTCGGAATAGATCACTGTTACGGTGTATGTTGAGGCGTATAGATGGAACACCGCGGAGCCGTTCTGGTCTGTGGCGGCCTCCTGTAGCAGTGCCCCATCCCTCAGTATCCTTACAAGCGCCCCCTCCACCGGCTCCTCGCTACCGCTGTAGAGCACTGTTACATGTATTTCTCCGAGGACATAGTCTATGTTGACCAGGGAGCCTGTCTCCGCCACGGTTGCCGTGTCGTTGTCGGGGCCGCCGTACACAGTGCTGTCGTATACTATGCTGTACTCTCCCGTGGAGACCGCCGCGGCCTCGACGGGGTTCTGGAGAACAGCTACCGCGTATCCCTCACGGTCATATATTGTTCTCTCATACCAGCCGCTGGCCGCTGATCCATTGATGTATCTTATACTGGATATTATCAGGGAGAGGTTGAAGACATAGCTGTTTGTGAGCGATGAAGCCCGTATGTCCACGGGCTCTATCAGGCCCCAGGCCTCCCCGGCCTCCACGGTGTAGTTCATGCCCTGGGCGACGTAGAAGACGGTTTCTCCGCCCACGTACAGTGTCTTTGTGTCCAGCAGGCGCCCCATGGAGTCGTATAGGCGGATGGTGTCGGAGGGGTTGGCAACAGTATAGTTGTCTGCTGGAATAGACGCGGCCACCCTGAGCACGGCTACTGTATAGACACGTGTTTCTAGGAGCCCTGTAACCGTTATAGTGGCTACTGGGAGGCTGTGGAGCATGGGTATGTATAGCTGGTACTCGCCGGGAGTCACAGTGTAGACCGCGTATCCGCTCGTATTGGTTGTCTCGGAGATCCCGGT
>JALVHX010000240.1 GCA_027028805.1 Desulfurococcales archaeon
CAACCCGTCTCCCCGGGGAAGCCGCGGCGGCCCCGCCACCGCTTTCCCCTCTTCTTTTCCCCACGTATAATCCTACATGGCCATGGCCGCTATGAACAGGAGCCCCGAGAACGCGATCAGTGTCAGCCAGAACAGGGGCCGCCACCCAATGATCTTGCTTCCATCGAGCGGGGGCACCGGGAGCAGGTTGAAGAGCGCGAGCCACGAGCTCAGGTAGAGGGTCACATAGAGGAGCACGGAGACGGCGAGGGGCGGGTGAAGGATTACTAGGAGCGAGAGCGAGGCCGCGGCCACCACTATGTTCGCCACCGGGCCCGCCGCCGCCGTCAACCCCTCCACGTGTCTCCGCTCATCGGGATCATATATATGCGTCGATATAAGCACGTATCCGGGCACAATGATCTTGATGGGGAGGAAGGCCGATATAATGGTTAGCAGGAGCCCCATCGGATCCAGCACGAACCTGCTGAAACACCCCAGCCGCCGAGCCATGTATCTATGGGAGAGCTCGTGGGGCAGGAAGCCGAGGGCCGCCGCAAACAATACCGCGGCGAACAAGAGGAGACGGCCGCCGAGAAGATACCTGAGCCCGAGGCTGAACGATATGAGGAGCCAGGCTATGAGAAGAGACAATCCCTCATCAATGCCCAGCACACGGCCAGCCAGAGACAACGCCAGCACCCACCCCTCGACACAGCCCGGGCTCTCCACAGGATCCCCCGGGGATAAGGCTACATGTATAAAGGGGCGCCGGCGCTATTTAAGATAATGCGCCGGGCCAGAAAAAAGGGGATCACCTATTCGGCGCGGGCGGTGGCCCTCTTTGACGCATAGATGCCTCATGATAGCGCGGTTCCAGCCCCTCCACTACGGCCACCTCTATGTCCTCAAGAGGTGTCTCGAGGAGCACGACGAGCTCATAGTGGTCATAGGCATGGCCAGCCAGAGCCATACACCGGAGAACCCGTTCACGGCCGGCGAGAGAATACTCATGGTGCGGGGTAGCCTAAGCTGGGCCGGCTATGATCTCTCCAGGGTTGTAACGGTCACGCTACCCACCATGGAGGTGAGCAGGGTCGCCGTCCACTATGTACGCCTCTACGCTCCCCCATTCGAGTACGTGGCGACGCTGAACCCGATCATATCGAGGATATTCACGGAGGAGGGATACAGGGTGCTGGAGCCCCCGCCCCTCAACAGAGACGAGTACAGGGGTAGCGTTATAAGGAAGAAGATGAGCATGGGGGACGAGTCGTGGAGAAGGCTTGTTCCTCCCCCCGTCGCGGAGCTGATAGACAGGATAGACGGCGTCGAGAGGGTCAGGATGCTCTACAAGGAGAAGCTACCGGGATACTATCATGAGTAGCCCGAGAAGCCTCCCCAGGTTCAGGTGCCTAATGGAGGGGCTCTGTTGCCGCATGAGCCCCATAACGATCCTCCCCTTCGAGAAGCCTATACTGGAGCTACTCGCCGAGAGGCTCGGCGTAGAGATCGAGATCACCCCTGGCTACACGCTATACGACAGGGCTGGAGGCGCCAATATAGCGTTAAGCTACGTCCTACACCTGGATAGGGATGGGAGATGCCCGTTTCTCTCAAAGAGAAACCTCTGCATGATACACGGCGTATACAAGCCCTATACATGTAGAAGCTACCCCTATGTCCCGAGAGAGGTCAGATACATAATAGCCGAGAAGGCCCGGCTCATATATGCGCGCGTCGAATACGGGCTCTCATCCCACTGCCCCGTGATAGCGAGGGATATGGAGCTTATAGGGGAGAGGCTGGCCGAGAACCCCGGGTTCATAGCCGAGTACATGCCCCGGGAATACGAGGCCGCGGTGGAGGCGGAGGAGAAGAGGAGGCTCCTCCTAGCCGGCCTCAGCGGCCTCTGGAGGAGAGGCGTCGTGGATCTTGTGGAGAAGAGGCCCGGGGCCCCTGTATTAAATCTATATGACCTGTTGAGGAAATATTATCCAGGCCTTCCCCTGGAGCTCGGCGTCAACAAGGTTCTCGCGAGGCTTGAGAGGCTTGGATAGGCTTCTCAAACGCATACTGGTCCTCGAGAAGCTTATTGAGAGAAACGAGTGGAGGATAAAGGATCTGGCGTGGGAGACGGGCCTAGGGGTCGACGAGGTTGTTGATACGCTCCAGGGCCTCTCCAAACACTATCTCATAGAGATCGGGGAGGACGAGGTCCTATGGAACCCCGTCGATATACCGGGAACCCTTCACCCGTGGGGCTGGAGGCTTATACATAGAAGCGTGCTGGGCTCAACGCAGAACGCGGCCCGGGGCAGGGGGCCCTGGAGCATAGTTGTCGCGGAATACCTTGTCTCCGCGCGCGGCAGACACGGGAAGACGTGGAGAACAGACTTCGGGGGCCTATGGTTCACGATAGTGCCGCAGGTCGGGCTAGACGAGCTCCCCGACGTCCCCATAGCGGCTCCAGTGATAATAGCTAGGAGCATAAAGAGCCTATACGGGATAGATGTCTCGATAAGATGGCCCAACGATATAATGGTTGAGGGGAAGAAGCTCGCCGGCGTCCTCGTCGAGGCCGAGGCGTTTCCCCGCTACGCCTACGTCTACGTCGGGATAGGGATAAACGTGAACAACAAGCCCCCGGTAAGGGAGGCCGTGTCACTCCGCCGCCTGGCCGGCATACAGCCCCGCAACAGGCTTCTCGCGACAATAATAGGCTGGTTCTCACGGCTCAAGAAGCTCCTCGAGGAGCGGGAGAAGCTCCGGGACCAGTACCGTAGCCTGCTGGACACCATTGGCAGGGAGGTTGTCGTGGAGACCGTGGACGGGACTGTTGAGGGCACGGCGGTGGATATAGATGACGCGGGCTCCCTCATAGTGGAGGCCGGCGGGGATAAGAAACGGTTCAGCCCGGGCGACGTATACAGGCTACGCTACAAGGAGCAGGGATAACCTATCCCCTGAACGATATGCTCCTCAGACACGGGTCATCGAGCCCCTCCCCACGTATTATCCCGGCCGCCGCGGAGACCGCGTCCCCGGGATCCGCGGGGCACGCGTAATAGTACACAGTCACCTCCCTACCCGAGAAAGCCTTCTCGACAGCCTCCCGGGTCACGTTGCATCCTATTATAACTACCTCGTCCGCCCTGATCCTGGCCGCGAGATCCTCGAGCCTGACGGCGGCATAGGTCTCATCCCCCACGATCACCCCGTACCTATCCATGGGGCCCGGGGGCTCCCCAAGGGCTACGAGAAGCGATCCATCGTCGAGGGGAGCGGTATGGGTTACAACAACGATTATCCTCGCCTCATAGGTGTAGGAGAGGCTTCTATGCGTGAGCTCCACGTGCACGCCGGGGAGATCCTTTATGGAGGATAGGTTAAAGGCTAACACGACCACGTCCCCGGAGACAACCGGGTGTATGTCGAAGCGTTGAACAGTGATCACGGATGAGGCCAGGTAGGCCGGGATCAGCAAGAGGTAGGCGTAGACAACGGTTCCCGTCCTCAAGACGCTTCCCTTTCTTCTGATCCATGCAGGGAACACGTCATCGTTCACGGCAACTGTATCATCCTGTAATAGTCTCTCCCCGAAGCCGTCCTTATCCTAACCTCTATCACCTGGCCGTGGCTGAAGTTAGCGGCCGACACGTTGACCTGTATAACGGTTTTCTCGCCAGGCTTAAGCGTCACCGGTAGCCGGGCCCCGGTCAGGTTCACCGCGCCTCCATAGTACTCGATCGGCTTATTATTTATGAAGACCGCGGTGATCGTGGCCTCCCTCGGCCCCGTGTTCCTCACAGCCACCACTACACGGTACAGCCTCTTCATGGTATACTTGTCGACAAGCATGCGGGCATGGCTCGAAACAATCTCAAGCCTCTCCACGCCGGTATTCGAGCCGACAACGCCTATCATCCACAGAGCCAGGGCAACCGAGAGAGCAACCGCGGCCGCGACAATGATCACGACAGCTATGATAGGGGATACAGCCCTCAAACCGCCGAACCCCCATCTCAGCCAAGCCATCGAGGACGCGTTCTCCCGGAGAGAGGGGCGCGGGCTATCCCGGGTTTACTGAATTGTGGGCCGAGACAAATATTTGTTAATACAGGAGAGGAGGCTATAGTATACCATGCACCGGTGTGTCCCGGGGGGCCGCGCCGGGCGGCTCCCTATATATACCCTTTGCACGCGTGATAAATGGGTGTCCCAGCCCTCCCGGGTTTCCCCATAGACGCGTGGGTGCGGCCGGCATGGAGCAGTGGCGTTTGTTTAAGACGCGGAGCTGGGAGAGGCTTTGGGAGGATCTATTGATCGGTTATCTCGACGAGGATCTCCTGCCGGTGCTCATAGAGTTCTTCGCGAGGCCAAGGGCTTATACCCTGAGCAGTTGTAGCGGGAGAATAACGCTCAGCGACTCCACGTATCCCTGGAGCAGGGAGGAGACGAGCATAGTGTTCAAGAAACACGGGCCCGTGGAGCCCGTGGAGATCGAGGATGTTCTCAGACACCCTGTCGTCAGGAGGCTCTGGCTCAACGTGGTCGGCCCCATAATACATGTATCCGCGCGCGACATGGATGAGGCATGGGAGATCCTGAGGATAGCGAGGGAGGCCGGGTTCAAGCACAGCGGCCTCCTCAGCGTGCACCCCGCCAAGGGGGTTATGCTGGAGCTCCGCACAGGGGTTAGGATGACCCAGCTACTGGCGCTTCCCGGCAAAAGGCTTCATGGGAGAGAGGAGCTGGAGAGCGTGGTGGCTGTCGCCAACGAGATACTGGGGGTGGGGAAGGAGAGGCTGGGACGGCTCCTCGAGGCCTTGAGGAGCAATAGGCCGGGCGAGCTCGACCCCTTAGTGGTTGAGGATGAGGCGGCGGCGAGGTGGCTGGGTTGAGGGAGGCTGTTGTGCTCGCAGGCGGCCGGGGCACCAGGCTCTGGCCTCTCACCGAGACGCGGCCGAAGCCCCTTATACCGCTCTGCGGGAGGGCCTTGATAGACTATATAGCTGGGTGGCTGAGGGAGAAGGGGTTTACGAGGCTCATAGTGGCGGCCCGCTACCTCGGCGACCAGCTGGTGAGGCATTTCAGGGGCAAGCCGGGGATCGAGACACATGTGCTCGACAGCAGGGACACCGCCGACGCGGTGAGGCTGTTGGCGCCCATTATAAAGGGTGACCACTTCCTCGTAGCCATGGGGGACGTGCTCTGCAACGCCGACTTCGATGCCTTCTGGAGAAGCCACGTGGAGAGAGGAGGCATAGCGACGATCATGCTCCGCGAGGTAGACAACCCAAGGCCCTACGGCCTGGTGCTGGTGGATGACGAGGGGAGGATAAGGCTCTTCATAGAGAAGCCTGGGAGCCTCGACATATATGTGCTCAGCATAGCCTACTCGAGGAGGCTGGGCAGAATAGCCTACAGCAACCTTGTCAACGCGGGCTTCTACATGTTGTCTAGAGATATACTCGGGGTGCTTGAGAGAAACCCGTCGCTCATGGACTGGGGGCGCCACGTGTTCCCGTTCCTCGTCGAGAACAACGCGCCCGTCTACGCATGGGTTATGGGGAGGGACAGCTACTGGGAGGACGTGGGGAGGCCGAGCAGTTACATCGAAGCCGTCCGCGCACTCCTCTCCGGCATAGCCAGGGGCCTGAGGCCCGGGGGCAGGGAGAGGGAGCCCGGCGTGTTCATCGAGGGAGACCCCGTGATCGAGGGCAGGCTCGTGCCACCGGTATTTATTGGGAGAAACGTTGTAGTGGAGAGGGACGCGATAATAGGCCCCTATGCATGCATAGAGGAGGGCGCGAGGATCAAGAGGGGCGCGAGGATCAGGGGCTCGGTTATATGGGAGAACACCGTGGTCGGGGCGAACAGCGTTGTCGAGGAAAGCATACTGGCCGACAACGTCTATGTGGGAGACACGGCGGTGGTCGAGGCAAGCGTTGCTGGCTCGGGGGCCAGGCTATCGTCGGCCACCGTTGTCCGGGGAGCAAGGATCAGGGGTGGGTCAGAGCCTACAGGTTGAGGGTATGGTGACGTTGAGGGTTATAGTCGAGAGGTTGCCGCCCCAGTAGAACTCTATCTCGACGACGTGGTCGGGTTTCCTTACAAACGCCAGGTACCTTTTCGCGCCGCCCTTGCCCCTTGCCTCAACCACTATGTACTGTAGCGTCTTTGTCTCGCCGCCCCCAAGCACCACCGGCGACTGGAACGTGGGGCCGTTCTGGACGCTCTTGTTGTCAACCCTTATAGCCGTGACCATGATGTCTTCTCCGCCATCGTTGTGGAGGGTTAGCGTCAACATGACGCCCGAGGGGTTCCTCAGACATATGAGCCCGTACTCCTCGACCACCAAGCCCCTGCCGCGGGGAGGCCGGGGCGGCCCAAAGACAACCATGTATACGAAGAGGAAGAGCGAGAGCCCTATAAGCGTCGGTATCAGTATGAGGCCCGCCCTGCGAAGCGTGATCTTCAAGGCGCTTGTTCCCTCGCCGCGGACATGGAGACGTGGCGATGCATGGCTCTAAAACACGCGGCCGCCCGCGACCACTGATCAGCTGTGTGGCGCGGCGCCGGGCTCTATGAGGGTATTCTATAAGCCACGGGATAAAAACATAGTTGTAGCACACTGGATCCGCTAAATCGTTTTATACACCAGCAACTGATCACCTATCCTTGTCGCCCCTTAAAGCTCTCGGCGAGTGATACGCCATGAAGCGTTCCTCAAGGATACCCGGGTTCTATAAGCTGAGCCCCGAGGAGAGGCTCAGGATCGTGGCCGAGTGGGCTGGCCTCACAGAGGAGGAGACCAGTCTCCTGAGAAACTACGGCAACCTAGGCGAGAAGCTCGCGGACACTATGATAGAGAACGTTGTCGGCGGGATGACCTATCCCTTCGGTGTCGCGGTGAACTTCCTGATAAACAACAGGGACTATATCGTCCCCATGGTTATAGAGGAGAGCAGTGTGGTCGCGGCGGCCAGCAACGCGGCCAAGATGCTGAGAATGGGCGGCGGGATATATGCGAGGAGCGAGAAACAATACATGATCGGCCAGATCTATCTCGTCCACGTCGACTCCCCCCACTACCGGGCCGCCGAGATACTGGCTAGGAAGGAGGAGATACTGGAGCACGCCAACCAGCAGGACCCGGTGCTCGTGAGGCTCGGGGGAGGGGCCAGGGATCTCGAGGTGCGCGTGATCGATACCGGGATAGGGCCCGTGGTGGCGGTGCACCTTATAGTGGATGTATTAGACGCCATGGGCGCCAACGCCGTCAACACGATGGCAGAGGCCGTGGCCCCCCTCCTCGAGGAGATAACCGGTGGAAAGGCCCGGCTGAGAATACTCAGCAACCTCGCAGTATACAGGGTTGCGAGGGCATGGGCCCGCACACCCGTGGACGCGGTGGGAGGCATGGATGTTGCACAGGGCATAGAGGAGGCCAGCATTATAGCGGAG